>JAGLYS010000208.1 GCA_023132105.1 Caldifarciminota bacterium | reverse complement strand
ACAATTCCGGCTTCTTCCAGTTGATCTATTAATCTTCCAGCCCTTGCATAACCAATTTTCAATTGTCTTTGCAGTAGTGATACCGAAGCCGTTTGATGTCTAATCACAATCTCTTTTGCCGTATCGAAATAATCATCAAGTTCATTATTCTTCTCGATATAGTTCGATGGAATATTATCAATACTTGAAACTTCACTGTTTTCCTCTATATAGGGATAATAGTTTCGACATAACGAATTGATTATTGTTACAATTTCCTCATGTGATAAGTTTAATCTGTCTACATTAGATCTTGCAAAATTATCGATAATTTCTTTTGCTCCGGGAACACCGTCTCTATTGGCAATTGCCGATACAATATCTTTATTTAAAATTTCATTTGCAAAAGATTTCGGATTCTCAACCTTCCCGTCAAGAAGTTTAACCAAATGCATTTTTGCCCACATAGATGATATCTGTTTTGCCTGTCCCGTAGATATATATGCACCGTGTAATCTGACAGGTTTTCCTTTACCCGGAGGTAAAAATAACATATCTCCTCTTCCAAGTAATTTTTCAGCACCATTCATATCAAGTATTGTTCTCGAATCTGTTTTTGAGGCAACCTGAAAAGCAATTCTCGCAGGGAAATTAGCTTTTATCAAACCTGTTATAACATCGACGGAAGGTCTTTGAGTCGCAAGTATAAGGTGTATTCCCACCGCTCTTGACATTTGAGCAAGTCTCGTAAGATTTTGTTCGATATCACCTGGTGCTGTCATTATTAAATCCGATAGTTCATCGATTAAAATAACTATATATGGCTTTTTAATCTCCGCTTTTTCGTTATATCCATCAAGATCTCTAACGCCAACCTTTGCAAATTGCTTATATCTAAAATCCATCCATTCGACTATTTTCTTCAAGACATTTACAGCTTCCTTCGACTCGGTGATTACAGGTCTCACAAGATGTGGTATGCCTTCGTAGACAGGCAATTCAAGCCTTTTGGGATCTATCATTATAAATCGTACATCCTTGGGGGAACTCCTGTAAAGGAGACTTGCAACAATTGTATTTACACAAACACTTTTTCCCGAACCTGTTGTTCCTGCAATCAAAAGATGAGGCATCTTCGTAATGTTTGCTATATACGGCGCTCCGGATGTGTCTTTTCCTAACGCTTTTATTAGCCCGCCCCTGGCATTTCTGAATATATTGGATGTAAGAATATCAAACAGATATACATTCTCTCTCTTCTTGTTGGGAACCTCTATACCAATAGCAGATTTTCCGGATAATGGAACAATCATTCTTATCTTCTCTGCTTTTAAAGCAAGGGAAAGATCCTCGTTAAGATTGGCAATTTTACTTACCTTAACCCCTTTCGCCGGGATAAATTCAAACATAGTAATAACAGGACCGGTACTTATATGACTTACTCTGCCGTTTACATCAAATTCTTTTAATTTATTAACAAGTATTTCAGCTTTATTTTCAAGCTCTTTCGAGCTAATGTTTATTTTTTCCCTGTCTTTTATTTCAAGTAACGATAGAAATTCTTTTTTAAATTCATCTTTATATATCTCATCAAATCTGCTTTCTATTAATGCTTTATGTACATTTATTTTAATCTTTTCATGCTTTTCGGGTATGATATTTTCCTCTTTCTTTTCCTCTATTATTTGCTTTTTCTTAATCACAATGTCTTTTGATGCGGGTTTCGCCTTAATTTCCTCTCTATGCTTCCTCTTTTTTCTTCCAAAATAAAAATCGAACGGATGTATAAAATATATAATTGCAATTCCAAACACTAAAAGTAGCAGTATAATGCCTGCATTCCCTAAATAATCATTTAGAAAATGGATACACCTATTTCCAATCGTACCGCATATAAAAAAATCACCTTCTTTGCCTAATGAAAAGTATTTCATTATAATTTTAAAATCGATAAATGGAAAAAGGATCAAAAGGAAAATATATACATTAAACAAAAGTATAATATATCTGTTGTTTATGTTTCTTTTAACAAGAATATATGCAATTAGTATCAATATTACAGGGATGAACAACGATTCGAATCCAAAAACCAACAAAAGATATTTTGCTATTAAAACCCCTAATATTCCTCCTGCATTATGAGGTGTCATCGTAAATATAATACTCAAATCCTGAATATCAAATGTAAATACGGACAATAATATAAAAAACGATATAATAAGCAATAAAATGCTTATGAATCCATATCTGTTGTCTGATTTTTCCTGAAATAGATAAATAAGACTTTTTAGAAATATGAAAACAGAAGCTAAAAATACAATGAAATTCAATAAATAAAAAACTATTTTTCCTACCATTTTATCTATACTCTTGACATTATTATACAAAATTTTATACTTGTGTCAATGGAAAAGGAAAAAGGATTTGTCCATCTATACACCGGAAATGGAAAAGGAAAAACTACGGCAGCTTTAGGTTTGGCATTTAGGGCTTTAGGTTGGAAAAAAAGTATTATTATTGTTCAATTTATGAAAAAATGGGATTATGGTGAAATTCTTGCAGCAAAATACTTTAATAAATTAAAAATATTCCAAACAGGAACAAAAGACTTTATTGACATTAACAATATTTCTAATATTGATATTAAAGAGGCGAAAAAAGGTCTAAATATTGCCAATAAGTATATCAAATCAGATATTGACATACTTATTTTGGATGAAATAGTTATTACTGCTCTTTTCAAATTAATATCTTATGATGATCTATATAAAATCATAGACAGCAAACAATCCAACATGGAATTAATTTTGACGGGAAGAGGGGCTACTAAAGAACTTATAAAGAGATGCGATCTTGTAACCGAGATGAAAGAGATAAAACATTATTATACAAAAGGCATTAATTCAAGAAAAGGAATTGAGTATTAATAAAAAAACTGCAATGGTAAGCGCATGCCTGTTGGGGATAAATTGCAGATATGATGGAAAAACAAAACTAAATACACACATTTTTAAATTTCTTGAGGATTATAACATAGTGCCTTTTTGTCCTGAACAATTAGGTGGTTTGCCAACCCCTCGATTAGAATCAACAAAACTAAATAATAATAAACTTATAAATAAAAACAATAAAGATGTAACTGATCAATTCTTAAGAGGAGCAAAAGAATCTCTTAAAATAGCAGAAATTATTATTCCCGATATAGTTATTTTTAAAGAAGGTAGCCCCTCTTGTGGATTGAATACTACGAATATAAATTGGAAAAGGGAACAGGGAAGCGGTATTACAGCTGCCCTATTTAAAAATTCAAATATAAAATTACTTTCCGATGAATTATTCTAATCTAAGAGGCATCATAATATAAAGTATATTAAAATCTTCGCTTTTCGTCTCAGGAACGATTAATGCAGCACTTAATTCGTTTTTCAATTTTAAAATAATCTGTTCGGAAGAAATCCTTTGTAATACTTCACTGAATTCTCTTGCATTAAAACCTATCGGAAGGGTTTCTCCTGTATATTCTATCTCTATTTTCTCTTCTGTGCTTCCGATTTCAGGTGTATTTGCAATAAGATTAACCATATTGTCAGAAAATATAAATTTAACTTCATGATTCGAAGGGCTTGAAAATATTGAAGATCTTCTTATGCCGGATAAGAATTCGTCTTTTTTTACTAAAACTAATTTATCGTTATCCTTTGGAATTATTTCTTTATATTTTGGAAACTCACCGGAAATTATTTTAGAAGATATAAAATCATTGTTTATTCTAAACCCCACACTATTCGATTCAAAATAAACCTCGATTTCACCACTGCTTTCTTCCGTTATTCTCTTTAAATGATTTAATGATTTTGGTGGAATAATTGCATTAAAATCCCCTGTTGGTGAAATTTTATTTTCTCTCAACTCAACCAACCGATGACCGTCTGTTGCTATTATAAAAAGCTCCGTATCTTCTATATAGAAATACACGCCTGTAATACTTGGTTTCATTTCATCCTTAGAAACAATAAATGATGTTCTATCGATATAGTCAATAAATTTAGAAGATTCCATTTTGAATATCGGTGGCTTTTTAAACTCCGGAATTTGTGGAAATTTTCCAACTTCAGAAATAGGCATTTTACAATTTCCATTCGATGTTTTAATAACAAATTCTTTATCAATAATTTCTATCTCGATTTCATTATCAAAAACCTCTTTGATGAACATATGAAAACGCCTTGCATTGATGACAACATCCCCTTTTTGTATAACATTTGCATTACAAGAGGATGTTATAGCCATATCAAGATCTGTGCTTGAAATTTCTATCTTATTCTCAAGTGTATGAATAAAAATACTTGTTAGTATTTCAAAAGATGTCCTTTGCGGTACTATACCTGTTACTTTTTGAAGTACTTTTAAAAGTTCATCTTTTTCAACCTTAAATTTCATAGATCCTCCTTATATATATACTATATTATTATATTATAGTAATAGTTGTAGTAGTAATGTTGATATGTGTGTAAAAATAGGTAATTAATACAATAGCGTGCCTTAGGTGTAATAATTGTGGTGGATAACATTTTTAGAATAGTGGATAACATTTTTAAAATAAATATCCACATAAATATCCACATCTTATTCATAACCTAATCCACTAAGGTATGTGTTTATCTTATTTTTAAAATCTTCATCATTCATTATCAAAAGTTCAATCTTTTTTATTCCGGAAATCACTGTTGTATGATCCTTTCTATTTAGATTAATTGCAATTTCTTTTAACGAAAGGTTTGTTAATTTCCTTGAAAGATACATAATAATCTGTCGTGTAATGGAGATATTCTCAATTCTGCTTTGGCTTAATAAAAGATTTTTATTGATTTTTGTTTCATTTATAACAAAATTTAGAATTTCATCAAAACTGATAATATGAACTTTCTTAATATTCAACAAAGGCTTAAGAGCTATTTCAGCTGTTTTTAGATCGATTTTAGCTTTTGTAAGGGAAGCAAATGCAAGGAGCTTGATTATTGAACTTTCAAGTTCTCTTATATTGGATGTTATATTTTCAGCGATAAAGAACAAAACATCTTCAGGAATAAAAAGATTTTCTTTCTCAATTTTGTTTTTAAGAATTGCTATTCTTGTTACAAGATCAGGTGGTTGTATATCTACAATCAAACCGGATTGAAAGCGAGAAACAAGTCTTTCTTCAAGGTTTCTAATTTCTCTTGGTGGTTTATCACTTGTAAGCACAAGCTGTCTGTGTGAATTATAAAGAGCATTAAATGTATGAAAAACCTCCTCCTGTAATCTTTCTTTCCCCGATAGAAATTGAATATCATCTAAAATAAGAATGTGGTATTGTCTATATCTTTTTTTTAAAGCTATTGTGGTGTTTGTTTGAAAAGCAGTTACAAGGTCATTCATAAATTTCTCTGCTGGCGTATAATATACCTTATATTTGGTGTTTTTTAAAAGGATATAATTGCCAATTGCTTGAGCAAGATGTGTTTTGCCAAGACCAACACCACCGTAAATGAAGAGAGGATTGTATGTTTTTCCAGGATTTTCTGCCACAGCTGTTGATCCTGCATAAGCAAATTGATTGCTATTTCCAACAACAAATGAATCGAATGTATATCTTTGTAAAAAAACAGAGATATTTTCAGGTTTTGAGTCAACAATTTCGGGAATGTATTTTATAAATGTGTCAGTGTTCTCTGATATAGGCAATAGTTTGATTTTTATATCGATATTGAAAAGATCTGTTGAAATTTCTTCCAATCTATCTAAAAAATGCTCCGATATCCAATCGGCAAAAAATGGATTTGGAACATCTATGTATAATATGTTTTCTTTAAGAGATGATGCCTTGGTTGGCAACAACCATGTTGAAAATGTGTATTCTTTCAATTCCTTCTTAATAATATTAAGAGTATCGTCCCAAATTTTATCAATATTCTTACCCATACAATAAAATTAGATTACCACAGTTTATAAATGGTGTCAAGAATATCCGAATGAGTAAATAAAGGGGCAAAGTCTTCAAAATTCTATTATAGAAAGGGAAATATAAACATGGGAGAATGTGACATAGCCAAGAATTACATGAAGGGAGAAGAGAATTATATTTTTTATTTCACTAAGGGAGCAGGACAGACACAGGCGCCTGCCCCTACAATTAACGATTAAC
>JAGLYS010000207.1 GCA_023132105.1 Caldifarciminota bacterium | reverse complement strand
AAAAGCTGAAGTTGATAGAAAAGAATTTCTCGGATCTCAAACACAACTGTTCATTTTACGTTTTGGTAGAGCATAATACAAACATAATTGATGATCTGGAGAGGGTTCATTATTTGCGTATGAAGGGCATTCCATCATACATAATGCCCTATCAGAAAATATACAATAAGCAATCTGAACCAATCAGGCATAAGCATACAAAATCATTAGAACGCTATTGTAATATAAGGAGATTTTATTTTAAATATCTGAATTATTGGGAATTTTTAAAAGAAGAATACAGTTTAAATTATTATCTTAAAATATTAGCAGAATATAATAAATTAAAGGGTGAGATCAATGAGTGAAATAGAAATACCGATATTGATAACGAAAGACGATTGCCAGAAATGTGAGTGGCTAAAGGATAAAATAAAGAAAGAAGGGCTTGTAGTAAAGATATTAGATGGCGGTTCAACCGAAGCATTGTCTGAATTTGCATATCATGAGATGATAGACAAGATGCCCTTAGACCTGCCAATATTGATATATGCAGATGAACAATATTTTGCAGGGGAAAGCATGAAGGCACTGAAGCATCTCCGCATGAGAAAGGAGAAATCACAAGGTTTTTAAACACCTAACATATGTAGGGTTTGTTAATATGGTTAAAAATGTTAAAAAAACAGATGGAGAAATAACAGAACAATTGCTTATTCAGAAGCAGGGCTATTTGAGGTTGCCACAGCGAGTTAAGGATCGGTATGGCAATCCAAAGGGTTTTTCCAATCCAGATGTTAAGGTTGAAGAACTTGATGGCAAGTTAGTTGTTTGTTATGTGTTCGAATTGAAAGATCTACCAAAAAAGGAAGGAAGTGGCACAGATGGACATAAAACAACGAAATAATCTAATCCAAATAATTGACATATTAATTCCATGCTTGATTGTAATACAAATTATTGTAGGTGTATATGAATTTATGACAGGAACTTCATGGGATATATTTGGATTGGGAATAGATGGGAAAACAATGGGTATGATAGATATATGTTCTGGATTACTTATGATTCCAATATATTATATTATACAAAATAGGAGTAAAAATAAATAAAAGGGAGTGGCAAAGATGAAAAAGATAGTGGAAGTGAAGAACGATAGATATTTTGTCATGGGCTGTATGAATATTACTCTAAAGAGTTTCATGCCCTGTTCAAGCTGTGGCTATTGGAAGGATGATAAATGTGAATCTCCTGATCCTGAAGGTGAACTTGCAGATATGAACCAAATTATCAAAGGAAGATGGGAAATAATGAAGTTTGATATTCCACATGATGAAGTTCAATTAGATGTTATGCCACATAGCACGAATAAACCAACCGAATCAAAGGAAAATAAAGAGTGGTGGTTCTGTAACAAAAATGGAATAATGGTTTATGATCAGATGTGCTATGATTCTTGCTTCATTGATGAAATCATTGCTTGTCCAGACGTTAAAAACAAACCACAAAAAACAATTGCCGAAGAACATATTCCAAGTCAAACAAAAAGAGAACCTGCTTATAGTGATGGTAAATTAGTTGGTTGCGGTAATTTTGAGGTCATAACAGGTAAATTCAAAGGAGATCAAGTATTATGCCATCAATGTTTAAAAATTGATTGCCCATTTGAGAAAACCATTAAGGTAAATGATATTGATAAAATTGGCTTCTACATCAGAAATAAGCCATATGGGTTCATGTCAAACTTCTGGAGAGCAGAGCAAACAATTGGTGGAATCACCTACCCAACCAATGAGCATTATTATCAATCCATGAAAGCGAAAGATCCGAAAATTAGGGAATGGATTGCCAACTCACCAAAGGCATGGAACTCAATGAAAGCAGGAAGATCATTGAGGGAAAATGAGATGCATGATGATTGGGATGAGTACAAGGTGGATTTCATGCTTACTGGATTGAGGGCAAAGTTCCAGCAGAATGAAGATCTAAAAAAGATGTTGCTTGAAACAGGGGATGCTCATCTTTATGGAGATAGCCCCATAGAT
>JAGLYS010000206.1 GCA_023132105.1 Caldifarciminota bacterium | reverse complement strand
ATATAGATCGTTCTTTAATCGAAAGCTTCCCTATCTCTACGCCGGCAACTTTAAGAACACCACCTGTTGGCGCATCGAGAGCACCGATAAGATTGAGTAGTGTGGTTTTTCCACTGCCGGATGGACCAATAAAAGAGACAAATGTTCCTTTTCGGATGTCAACTGAGATATTCTTTAAAGCAGTCACACCAATTTTTCCCGATTTGTAGACTTTGCTTATATTTTTCAATTCGACAATTTCATTCATTTCTCCTCCTGTATTAATGTTGTTATATGTTCTTTTTTCAAACCAACCAACCAGGTACTGATATTAATTTTTATCCTTGCCATTTGGTCTTAAAATATGCCCATTAATTTCATATTTTTCATAGACATCGAAAACTTTTCTGCAGAATTTAATCATTCTCTCATCATTATTGGCAACTGATTTTTCATATAACTTAATAAAATATTTTTTCGCTGATTCTGTTTGTGAATAATTCTTTTTCATTAAATTGTGTTCCATACACAAAGTTTGCCCATTGCCAATATTGTTAGCTCCACCCTTATCTTTTGGTTTAATATGATCAACCACTAATTCAACACCATCCTTAAGTCCTCTCCCACAAACAACACATTTATATCTATCTCTTTCAAGAATTGCTTTTTTTTCCTTTGGAGAGAAATCCTGTAATTTTACATTGTGATTATAATTAGGATCATAACGGTAAATCCCTTTTCCTACCTTAATTAATTTCCCTTCCTGATGAAGTTGTCTTATTGCTCTCCATGGATCACGAGGTGGCGTTTTATGATCTTTTAACCAAATTTTTGTTATCCAATCTACAACTGGACCATGGTGCAAATCTTCACCAGGATGTTTTTTAAAATATTTCATTACTAATTCATTTATTGTTTTAGGCTTTTTCATGTTTTATTCACTTCAAAAAGGTTTTGATCTTCTATTTTTGCTTCATTAATCAATCTTTTTTTGGCTAATTTACAATATGATTCATCAATTTCTATTCCAATACCTTTCCTATTATTCTTGTAAGAGGTTATAAGAGTTGTTCCAGAACCCATAAATGGGTCAAGAACTATGTCACCAACGAAAGAAAATAATTTTATGCACCTATTGGGTAATTCTTTTGGGAATGGTGCAGGATGCCCTACTCTCTTTTTGCTCTCTCCTGAAAATGTCCATAACCCATTTGTCCACTCCATAAATTCCTTTTTTGTAATATCAGACTCTTTACTTCCAGAGGTTTTTTTCCATCTGTTTTTATATAGTATAACTATCAATTCAACAGGAGCAATAACATAAGGGGCAGAAGCAGAAAGCCAGGATCCCCAGGCAGTTCTCCTTGATATATTGCCTTCATTCCAAATAATTGTTGAATGGTATTTAAATCCAATCTCTTTTGCACTTATAGTTAAATCTGCCCCCATACTCTGCTGACCTCCCTTGTTTTTGTCTAACGGAATATTAAAACAGAATCTTCCATCATCTTTTAACCAACCATAACATCGCTTTAACCATTTCCTTGTAAATTCAAGATACTCTTCATAAGACAATTTATCATCATGAGCATTATATTTAATATCCACATTATAAGGCGGTGAAGTTATTATCAAATCAATACTATTTGTATCTACCTCCTTTGTTGTTAATATATCATCATTGATGATTTTTATTCCTTTATAATTATAAAACATTTTTTCACTCATTTCATTTTTCCTCCAGTCCATTATAATAATTATTTATACGCCTTGTTATGAGTTATTCATTTTATCCTAATGTCATAGTTTATCATATCAATAATAATATAGATAACAGAAAACAAAGTCAAGAATAAGATTAGTAATGTGATGTTGCAATTCTAAAATGTCATACTTGTAAGTACCGAAATTAATTTCTTGAATAATATTAAAATAAGATATATAATATTATTCGCAATCCACAAAAGATATGGTTTGCAATGAATAAAACAGGAGAATTAACCGCATATTTCGAAAGGAGCGAGTTAGCTATTCGGGCTTCTCCGCTTAGTGGAAAGATATATTAAGCTTATGGTATAGAGCCCAAATACCATATAACTGTTATTGAAGTTCTCGATAAATATAAGGAGGAAAAATGGCATCAAGAATATTCGCAAAATATGATTTCATTTTTTTTATATCAAGATCGGAAGAAATAAAATGTTGGATTAAAAGAGCAAGAGAGAGGTTGAAATGAAAACATATCTTGATTGTATCCCCTGTTTCTTTAATCAAGCCCTCCGTGCAGGGAGAATTGCAAAATGTGATGAAAATAAACTTAAAAAGCTATTGAATGAAATAGGAATGACATTAAAAGACATTCCTCTTGAAAACACTCCGCCAGAAACAGGAATGCTAATATATGAAAAAGTAAGGAAAATTACAGGAATATTTGATCCGTACAAGGAAATAAAAAGAGCAAATACCGAAGAAGCATTGTCTTTATATCCTTGCCTGAAAAATAGAGTAGAAATATCGAATGATAAACTTCTTACTGCTATAAGGATTTCAATTGCAGGTAATGTAATAGATTTCGGTGTAAACAAAAAGTTTGATATAAAAGATGAAATAGACAAAACACTAAAAAAGGATTTTGCAATATTCGATTATAATAAATTCAAAAATCATTTAGTTAAAACAGATGAAATTTTATATATCGGTGATAATGCCGGAGAATCTGTTTTTGATAAAATATTAATAGAGGAAATGAAAAAACCTGTAATATATGTAGTTAGAGAAGTGCCTGTTATAAATGATGTAATATATAAAGACGCTATACAAGCAGGAATAGATAAAGTATCTCAGATATTTTCATCTGGAACAAGTGCTCCCGGGACTATAATTAAAACATGCAGTGATGAATTTAAAAAACTATATAGGAATTCTAAATTCGTAATAAGTAAAGGACAAGGGAATTATGAGGGGTTATCTGAAGAAAAGCATCCTATATTTTTCCTATTGAAGGTTAAATGTTGGGTTATTGCCAATGATATCGGTGTAAAAGAAGGAGATATTATACTAAAAGGAATAAATATTTAAATATATAAGCAAAAGATTCGCATATCATAGCATACCTCTTTCATTCTGTTTTTTTTATTAAAAGAGAA
>JAGLYS010000205.1 GCA_023132105.1 Caldifarciminota bacterium | reverse complement strand
ATGTTTCATAAAATGAATTAATAAGCTCCGGTGGTGCATTTTGAATAAAACCAATTGTATCGGTAATTACAGCAGTATCGTAACTATTGAAATGTAATATTTTTGTAATAGGATCAAGAGTTGCAAATAGTTCATCTTTAATATATGACTTGTAACCTGTTAAAGATTTCATAATTGTAGATTTACCCGAATTAGTATAACCTACAATTGCACACTTGAATTCATCCTGTCTTTTATTACTCTGTACGGTTTTTCTCTCCTTTATTTTGTCGAGCTTATTTCTTAGCTTTTTAATTTCTACTCTAATCTCTCTTCTTCTATATTCGATTTCCTGCTCCCCGGGTCCTTTTGTACCTATACCACCACCTGTTCGGGAAAGATTGTCATATATACCAACTAACCTTGAATATGCATACTTTAAACGAGCTAATTGAATCTCTATCTTTGAAACTTTTGTTCTGGCATGTTGATGAAATATGTTAAGTATCACTTCATTTCTGTCCACAATTTTAAGATTCATTATTTGACTAATGTTTTTTCTCTGCCTTGCAAGTAAATCAACATTAAATATGATTTTATCGATATTATTCTGTATAGCAATTTCTTTTATCGACTCCAGTTTATCCCTGGTTATAAAAGTTGAGGAAATAATATTGTCAGCTTTCACGATATAGGAATCGACTACTTCGTCATCCTCGGTTTTGCAAAGAGAAGCTAACTCTAAAACCTCGAAATCGATATCGCTTTTATTGAATAATTGTATTCCTACAATAAGAACCCTCGGTTTTTTATTGTTATCGATAATTATTCTTCTATGCATCGATTGCTTCCAAATAAGCTGTTTTAGCCATATACGAACTTCTTACCAATGGACCTGATTTGACAACAAGTCCTATTTTTCTTCCCTCTTTTTCATACAAAGAAAATGTTTCCGGTGTAACAAATCTATCTACATCAATATTTTTTCTTGTAGGTTGTAGATACTGCCCTATCGTAAACAGTTTTACATTGTTATTTGCAGCATCTTCCATAACTTCGAAAACTTCGTCATCCGTTTCTCCGATTCCCACCATTATACCTGATTTTATAACAATATCTTTATTGATTTCAGATGCAAGATTTAAAACATTCAAACTAAGATCATATTTGGATCTTCTATCTCTAACATTGTCGGATATTCTTCTTACTACATCAATATTATGTGCAAAAACATTTATACCCGAATTTACAACACTCTCAATTAATTTATACTCACCGGAGAAATCGGGAACAAGTACCTCGATACCAATATCATTTCTATATTTTTTTAATAACCGAACGGTTTCTCGAAATATTCCGGCTCCCCCATCTTTTAGGTCATCTCTATCAACAGATGTAATTACGACATAATCAAGTCCCAACATCTCTACGGCATCCCTTAATCTTTCAGGTTCGCTTTTATCAATAATTCCCCCGGGATCACCTGATTTAGTGGCACAAAATCTACACGCCCTTGTGCATACATCGCCAAGTATCATAAATGTAGCTGTTCCCTGATCCCAACATTGTCCAAGATTGGGGCACTGGGCTTCGATACATACAGTATGTAATTTTTTATCTTTTAAAATCTTCTTTATCTTTCCATATTGCTCTTTATGTGGCAATTTTACTTTTAGCCAGGAAGGTTTTCTTTGCATATATCACTCTCTCTAATATATCTTATATTTTTTTCATTAAATACATTTATCCAATTATCAATAACTCCTTTCTTAACGCTATCAAGGGGAATGTTTTTTCCTGTTTGTTTTAGAATCGATGTTACACCTTTATCTTCGAGCCCACAAGGTATTATATAATTGAATTTATTGAGATCCGTATTAACATTAATTGCTGCACCATGAAAAGATATATGCATATCGAAAGCTACACCTATAGAAGCAATTTTCTTGTCGGCAATCCAAACCCCGATATTTTTTTCATCACTATCAGCATCTATACCAAAATCTTTCAGCATTCTAATTATTACAGTCTCTATATTCATTATAAATTTTTTAACACCGACAAGATGAGATTTTATATCGTAAATCGGATAGACAACAAGCTGACCCGGACCATGATATGTAACATCTCCTCCTCTCTCTATCGTGTACAATTCAAAACCCAATTTTTTAAGTATTTCTTCTTTAACATTTAATGTATCTGTTTTTCCTCTTTTCCCAAATGTAAAAACATCGTTATGTTCTACAAAAATCAATGTATTGTCAAATCCACCATTTTGTATTTTTGAAACTATCTTTTTCTGCAAGTCCCATGTCTCTTTATAATTTTTAAATCCCAGGTCAAGTACATTCATATTGCTCTATTATATGAAATAAATAGTGAATGTCAATAGTTATGTGTAAATTGTAAATCGTAAACCGAAAATTCGTGGAATCTTAGTAGTATATCATTATCTGCCCTATTCTCACCCTTCCTCGCCCTTTACGGGAGAGGATTGAGGTGAGGGTGTTGCGTTGCAAACGGGAACGCCAATCGCCAGTGGGAACGGATAGAAAATCGTTAACCGTAAATCGTAAATTGTAAATTGTAGGGGCACGATGCATCGTGCCCTAATCGGTGTAATTAAAAGATAAAATATTTTCTCTTCTCTTTCGTGAAATTCTTATTAAATTTGTGTAATAAGATATATAATTATTCTCTTCTCCATTCTTGTAATTCGTGTTTAATTTTCTCTTTCCCCTTCTCGGCTGATGTCTGAAGTCTGGCGTCTGATGTCTATTCTCCATTATTCGTGAATTCGTGATTGATCTCTCCCTCCCCTTCTGTGGTTTTATTTCCCTTTTCCATATTTAATTCCCCTTTCCGTGGTACTTCATCCGTAGGTTTTATCTCCTCTTCAGTATTATCCCTCTCCTCATTATTCTTTAGAATCGATATAATCCTCTTTACATTATTATCTGTTGTCCTTAGTCTTTTGGAAAATGTTTTTAAAAATCCTTTTCTGATTTTATTGCCGAGTGAAATATCATCATCTATAATTTTATTAAACTTATCTTTATCAAAATACAGGCAAATAACATCAGTTTCTGCAATTGCATTTGCCGATCGGGGTTTATCATCGATTAATGTCATTTCACCAAAATGTACATTCCCTTTCAATAATGAAAGTATTTCCTCTCCAATAGTATTGATTTTTATAGCAATTTTTACTTCTCCCCTAACAATAAGATAAAACCCGTCCCCTTTATCTCCTTCAGAAAAGATAATATCACCTAATTTGAATGATGACTTCTGTGCTATTGTAAAAATCCTATCGATTTCTTCATTATTAAGCTCGTTAAATATTGGTATTTTTCTAAATATATCCAAACTATCCATATCACCTCCTTATCGAATAGTACCTTTTAATATATATTATAAGTATAATTATAATAATTACAACCAGCTAAGTATTAACATAATGTCTTAATATTCTCTTTCTATCCTCATTTTCTTTATTCCCTTTATAGTAAATTTCAATAAATTCTATACGATCTTCGGTTTCAAAATAGGCATAAATTACCCTAATGCCACTTGCACAACCTTTACCTTTTAATGACCTACATGCAAATTTTCTTGCTTTATAAATTTTTGGATATTTGATGCCAAAATTTGATATTTGGACTATTCCCTTATTATCTATGCCTAATTTATGAAAAAGGTGAAGTTGTTTCTGTATAAATATATTCAAGTCTTGTTTAAGTGTTATGAATTTTTTAAGTTTCTTTAAATCCTTATTGAATTCCGTGAGAAAATTTATTTTATTGAATATCTTCTTCACTATAAGATCTCATCGAGTATTCCTGGGTACGGTAAAACACAGATTCGTAATCTATTATTTCACCTTTATCTGTGGTAAGCCAGGGTACATCATTATGGGAATATTCACTTATCTGTGTATCATTCATATCGGAAAGTTTTTCTAATACATTATCGATCATTATTAATTCATTGGCTTTTAATATGGATAAATCCGGTTCCCTTAAAGGAAGATATTTCCTTTGTGGGTATTGAAAATATGTTCCTTCAACTTTAAATATCTCCTTTTTAGTTTCCATTTCCTTAATAATCTTTATAAATTCTTTGGGTGTAGGACCATAATTATTCTTTATATAAGTAGCCCCTATAAGTTGCTCTTCATATTTTTCGTAATAATTGAAATCAATAAAATAAAGAAGCTTATATATCACAGACTCTCCTATATTCTGTTTTGAACCTACTTTCTCAAGGATATATAGTAAAACCTCTTTAAACTTTTTTAGGTTCTTTTGCGGTACGTTAATACGAATTTCCGGCAATGTTTTTGTAGGTTTAATTGTTTTTTCTAAAATTACTTTTATATCCTTTTTTAAGTCAAGCAAAATATCCGAAGTAATGTTGAATATCTTTGAGAGATTAACTATCTCTTCAGCTTTTATTTTTCTATCTCCGGTCTCAATCTGAGACAGTGAAACTCTGTTTATTTTAAGTAATTCAGCTAATCTCTCCTGTGAGTATCCGGATTGCTCTCTTAATGCTTTAATTCGTATACCTAATTTTTTATAAAATGTTTTCTCCATATTATACCTCCTTATACTAATATAAATATATTATATGTAATATAATATGTCAAGTGCTTGTATTAAATTCTTACATCATTTCCTTTTGGCAAGTTTTGAGATTCGACCCCAATTATTTTTTATCTTTTTTTACGCCGTAAGAGATGTATGATACCTATCAAGAAATTCATTCCCGGCACCTTTTGCATATAGTTTTTGTAGTCTTCGCCAAACTGTAGGATAAGACGCTGATCTTCCTCCTTGCAACTCATATAGACAACGACCGCACCTACGACACCAAGCACACAGAATAACCAGTGTGGGTACCATAATA
>JAGLYS010000204.1 GCA_023132105.1 Caldifarciminota bacterium | reverse complement strand
TTATTGAAAAAGAGAGACATAACCACGGAAGGAAAAGAAATAACAACGAATTTCACGAAGGGGGGGAAGGGAACTTTACCACGAATTCACAAATTTATAACTAATTACACCAAGAGAAACCACAGAATTAGAGAAGAAACACGGAATGGGAAAGGGAATATTTATTGCTTTAATTCCACTAATTTAAGCCAATTGCACGAATAGAGAAGGGAATAATCAAAGTGCATAAATGCAAGCACAAGCATCATTCCAACATTTTATTGACCGTAGAGACGCAATATCTTGCGTCTCCTTAATATCTGGTGCTTATAAAACATTAGACGCAAAATATTGCGTCTCTACATAGAATCTCAATATAAAGATTCCTTGACAAAGTCTTTTTAAAATGTATACTATACTCAAAATATTGGTTAAGTAACAATATATAACCTATTAGAAGGAGGCAGTAATGGCAAAGAAAAAGGTTATAATTATGGGGGCGGCAGGCAGGGATTTTCACAATTTTAATCTATATTTTCGTGACAATGAAGATTATGAAGTTGTTGCTTTTACAGCTACTCAGATTCCGGGCATTGATGACAAGAAATATCCTGCTGAACTTGCAGGTAAACTTTACCCTAATGGAATAGCTATTCATCCGGAAAATGAATTAAGTGATCTTATTGAAACGAACAATATCGATCAGGTTGTATTTGCATATAGTGATGTTCCCTATAACAGGGTAATGAATAATGCTTCAATAGTTAATGCAATAGGGGCTGATTTTATTCTAATGGGTGTTAATAAAACCCGCATCAAGACATCAAAACCTCTTGTAACCATATGTGCTGCAAGAACTGGCTGTGGAAAGAGTCAAACAACAAGAAGAGTTGTTGAAATTCTCGGAGAAAAGGGATTGAAGGTTGTATCAATTCGCCATCCTATGCCTTACGGTGATCTGGTAGCACAAAAGGTTCAGAGATATGCAACACTTGACGATCTTAAGAAATACAAATGTACAATTGAAGAGATGGAAGAATACGAACCGCATATTAGAATGGGTAGTGTCATATATGCAGGTGTTGACTATAAAGCAATAATTGATGAAGCGGAAAAAGAGGCAGATGTAATCATATGGGATGGTGGTAATAACGATACACCTTTTTATACTTCGGATCAGGAACTCAATATTGTAGTAGTTGATCCACATAGAGCCGGGGATGAAATTACATATTATCCGGGCGGTACTAATGTTAAACTTGCAGATGTGATTGTTATAAATAAAATCGACTCTGCTGATTTTGATGATATACAGATCGTGCGAGAAAACATTCGCAATGCAAATCCAAATGCAATAGTAGTTGATGCAGCATCACCACTGTTCATTGATAATTCGGAAATTATTAATGGAAAAAGGGTATTGGTAGTGGAAGATGGTCCGACATTAACGCATGGCGAAATGAAATATGGTGCAGG
>JAGLYS010000203.1 GCA_023132105.1 Caldifarciminota bacterium | reverse complement strand
CTACATTATTCAATACAATTCTTTCCTGTTTCCCTTTTATTGTAAGGTCTTTCTTTGCTTTCGGTGGTTCGATTTTATATTCTTCAACGATTCTACCATTAAGAAGATGTTCCTCTACAATTCTTTTAATCTTTATTTCATCAAGATTGGCATAGTAAATGCCTTCCGGATAAACAAGCATTGTAATACCAAAACCAAAAACACCAAGTGTCCCTGATTCAAGGACTTTTACATCTTCTTCAAGACCATTTTTCTTAATTTCTGCTTTCAGTATATTCCCAATATCTCTGATTTTTTGCATCTGAGAAATAGAATCTATCCCAAGCAGAATATGACTTTTGAATATCTTCATTACTCCTCCCTCATCTTTTCAATTATATTATTAACCCTTTCAGGGGTCAAATTACCATATACATCATCATTTATCATCATTGCAGGTGCTACTCCACAAACGCCAAGGCACGAAGTTGTTTCAAGAGTAAACACACCATCTTCCGTTGTTTCTCCCACATCGACCCTTAATAATTGTTCCAAATGCTCAATCAATGATTTTGAGCCCATCAAATGACAGGGGGCAGACTGACAGATTCTAATGATAAATTTCCCTCTTGGCTTTACGGAAAACATTGTATAAAATGTAATCACACCATATATCTGTGAAAGAGAAATATTTAAATGTTTTGAAACCTTTTTTATAACCTCTTTATTTAAATAATGCTGTGGATCAGAATCTTGTATGTCGTGTAAAATATCGAGGATATTTTCCTCTTTTGGTTCATATTTTTTTATAATTTCATCAACTATCATATTTTTTACTCCTTATCTATTGCATTAAATGAACATATATAAAAGTGTGTTCTAAACTTCATACATATTCCTTTATCTATTAAATACAATTACACCTTTTATTATTTCTTAAATTTTATTTCAAATTCCTTAACAATATTACCTTTTTCAATATGGTCATCTACTACCCTCTTTGCTTTATCAGAATCCATATTACCATAAATTACTATCTCTTTCCCCTTTTCATAAATTTCGACTATCGGTTCTTTCGAACTGTAACCTTTCTCACCGGTTTGAGTAACTATTACATTGCTAATATCTTTTTTATTTATTTCATCAGTGAAGGTTTTAAGAACTTCCCTTGCTCCTGCTGCAATTCCCGATGTTCCCATTTCTACCGTAATTTTGATTTTTGCATTTTCCACCCTTTGACACATCTCATTTTGTACTTTTTCTCTTATCTTTCTTAAATCTTCAAGGTTCATATAACCTCCTTAACATGTTACCTTTTGCTTTAATACTTCTATTTAAATTCATATTGCATTTTTTAATAATTATCCTATATATGTAAGATTTTCAGTATATTTTTTTTTAATTGCATAGATATTGACACTCAAGTATTTCGTTTCTATTTCCCCTTTTATTAGATTTGAAACATTAATGATATTCATATATTACCTTTGTGTGAAATATATCACTTATAGATTATTTTGTCAAGGATATTTATATATATTTAGTAGATAGGTATTGACATACTAACCAGTTTCACTAATCCTATCATTGTAATTGCGAGGAGTGAAACGACCTTTATGCGTGCGAAAACGCACATGCAGGCGAAACAATCTAAATTTACTCTTATGGGATTGCTTCACTTCGTTCGCAATTACATGATCTTTTTTTGTAAATCGTAAACCGAAAATTCGTAAATTGTAGTGGCAGATTCCTATGTCTGCCCTCTTCTCTTAGTGAAATTAGTCTTATTTCGTGTAATTAAAGATAAAAAATATCTCTTTTGGTGGATCTCCTTCTCCTCTCGGCTGATGTCTA
>JAGLYS010000202.1 GCA_023132105.1 Caldifarciminota bacterium | reverse complement strand
ATGAGAGATTGAAGGATCTGTTATCTTTCAGCGAGATGGGGAATAAAAAGTATTATGATACAATATCAAAATTCAACATATTGATGAATAATTTGGAAAATCCTGTTGAATTTAAAAAGGCACTTGTTTCGATGGCTAAAACATTTACAGGTGCCGAAAGAGGTCTTTTCTTTACGCTTGATGAAAATTCTAACGAACTTATTGCAACAGGAGAGGATGTAGATGATGCGACAATATTCGATGCTAAAGAATTTTCCAGGAATGTTATTAGAAAAGCAACGGAAACAAAGAAAGCCATTATTGCAACGGATGCAATTAGTGATAATAAATTCAAAAATTATGACAGTGTACGCATTAATCAGATTCGTTCGATTTTATGTATACCAATAATTAGTAAAAGTAAGGTTCTTGGAACACTCTATCTCGATAGCAGGAAACGGTCAAGTCTTTTCTCTAATCAGGAGAAAGAGTTCTTCGATGCAATTTCAACACTATTAGCAAATAGTCTCAGAAATGCTCTGGAATTTAAGCGACTGAAGGATGAAAAAACACTTCTCGATAATGATGATATGACATATTTCGGACCGTTAAATATTGTTGGACATTCCCAAAAGATGCGAGAAGTATTTGAAAAAATAAAAAGATTTACCGAATCGAATGTTCCTGTTTTAATACTTGGTGAAAGCGGAACAGGGAAGGAACTTACAGCTCGCACTATTCACCTTATGAGCAATAGAAAAGACAATACGATGTTACTTATCGATTGTTCTTCATTATCTCCGACACTTGTGGAATCCGAGTTGTTCGGTTATAAAAAAGGAGCTTTCACAGGAGCAAGAGAGGATAAAATCGGGCATTTTGAGGCAGCCGAGAAAGGAACATTGTTTATAGATGAAATATCGAATGCTTCCGACTCTTTACAGGCAAGACTTTTAAGATTTCTTGATACAAGGGAGGTGAAAAAAATAGGTTCGACAAAATATAAAAAGGTTAATACAAATATAATTATAGCTTCGAATCAGAATCTTTATGAATTGACGCAAAAAGATAAATTCAGAGCAGATCTTTTCTATAGATTAAGTGGATTTGTTATCCTGTTACCTCCGCTCAGAGAGAGAAAGGAAGATATAAGATACCTCCTCAATTACTTTATAAATTACTATAATAAAAGATTTAATAAAAAGATAAGAGGTGTAACTGGCAGAGTATTCGAAGCTCTGTACAATTATGATTGGCCCGGTAATATTAGAGAATTTAAGAATGAAATCGAGCGATGTGTATTTTTTTGTGATGAAAAATTAATAGAGATAAAATACATTTCAGAAGGAATTTCGTATGAGAAACCTAATATTATACCCCTAAAAGATATGAAAAGAAGATTTATGAAGGATTATGTGAATAAGGTTGTCAATTATATGAATGGTAATATATCTAAAGCGGCAAGAGTTCTGAAGACAGATACAAAAACCATATATCGGTATTTGAATAAAAAATAATTTATTTTAAAGGTGTGGCATTTATGCCACATATAAGCGTTGTAATAATGTTATATAACCCTATTGATTATGTAAATATGGTATAAATGCCACAGTTACACATATCAAATCGTAAAAAAGCAAATCGAATTATCAGGCAATGCATATAAATAACATAATATCTATACTTATAGTGTATTATATGTGTATGGAATGAATTTTGCATATTTACAGATAAAACAAACCCTTAAAGGAGGTAAAAAATGACCTATATGAGACAAGTAATCGCTATAATCTTCTCGACATTACTACTGTTTGCATTCAGTTCAAGAAG
>JAGLYS010000201.1 GCA_023132105.1 Caldifarciminota bacterium | reverse complement strand
CTTGGAAGATATTTTAATTTGTCAGAATTAACAAACATTGATTTAGGTTTAAAAAGGACTATTGATTGGTACCTTAATCACGATTAGTAGGAGCAGTTATGAGAAATTTTAAATTAACCTCAAAGAGGATGCTTTCGGTAGAACCATCGATTACATTAATGATAACTAGTCAGGCACTTGATATGAAAAATGCGGGGGAAGATGTAATTATACTTTCTGCAGGGGAACCTGATTATATCACACCGGAATATATCAGAAAAGAGGCAATTAATGCCATTAATAATGGATTTACACATTATACACAGACTGCAGGTATTCCTCAATTGAGAAAAGCCATTGTACAGAAATTAAAACAAGACAATAATTTGGATTATGATATATCCGATATAATTGTATCTACAGGTGCAAAACAGTCAATTTATAATGTTGTCGAATCAACGATAGATAGTGGTGATGAAGTTATAATACCTTCCCCATATTGGGTAAGTTACCCCGAAATGGTCAAATTATCGGATGGAAAACCCGTAATAATTAAAACGGAAAAAAATAAATTTATGCTTTCTGCTGAAGAACTTGAAAGGAATATAACAGAAAGAACAAAGATAGTCCTTATTAATTCACCCAATAATCCGACAGGTGTTGTATATGATGAGAAAACATTAAAAGAGCTTTCAGAGGTAATCGTAAAACATAATCTGTTATGTATATCTGATGAAATATATGAAAAAGTCACATATAACGGCGTAAAACATATTAGTATTGCATCACTTGGGGAAGATATAAAGGAGAGAACTATTGTCGTAAACGGTTTTTCCAAAGCATACGCAATGACTGGCTGGAGAATAGGTTATGCAGCCGGCCCTAAGGAAATAATTCAACAGTGTATAAAACTACAAGGACATTCCACATCCTGTCCTTCTTCTATTGGCCAGGCAGCGGCTCTGGCAGCTATATCAAGCAATTCTCCTGAAGTAGAGGAAATGCATAATACATTTAATAAGCGAAGGATTTATCTTAAGGAGTATCTTGATAAAATCGACAGTATCAGTTATGTCGAACCGCTTGGAGCATTTTATTATTTTATTAAAGTTGATAACTTCTATGGAAAAAATGGAATAAATGATTCCGTTTCATTTGCTAAATATTTATTAGAAAAAGCTAATATTGCAGTTACTCCTGGCAAAGCATTTGGGAATGATAAATATATAAGAATAAGTTATGCTATATCAACTAAGGATATCGAAAGGGCAATTATGAAATTTGATTATATTATTAAGGATTTAAGTGAATAAGTTTATAGATAAAGCGGTGATCAAGGTTATTTCCGGCAAAGGTGGGAATGGCGTTGTTCATATGCATAGGGAGAAATATGAACCAAAAGGCGGGCCTGATGGTGGCGATGGAGGGAAAGGAGGGGATGTTGTAATAGTTGGAAATAGTAATTTAGCCACACTTAGAGATTTCAAATATATTAGAAGATTTAAGGGTGAAGATGGTGGGAATGGCTCGGGGAATAACAAGCATGGTAAAGATGGCAAATCTATATGTATCGAAGTCCCCATGGGTACAAGGATCTATGATAAAGAATTAAATGTTATGCTATTCGATGTCTTAAAGCATGATGAAAAGAGAATTGCTTTATATGGGGGAAAAGGGGGAAGAGGCAATACTCATTTTAAATCTTCCGTAAGGCAGATGCCTTTATATGCCGAGGATGGAAAACCAGGTGAAGAAAAAGTGCTTGAGCTTGAATTAATGATGATTGCCGATGTTGGTCTTGTCGGATATCCAAACGCTGGCAAATCTACCTTCTTAACCGCAGTATCAGGTGCTCACCCTAAAATAGCAGATTATGAATTTACTACACTGATTCCTAATCTGGGAATATACACAGATGATAAGATAAATATTACATTTGCAGATATCCCCGGTATAATTGAAGGTGCTCATCAGGGGAAAGGGTTAGGTCTTAATTTCTTAAGACATATATCCCGTACGAAATTCCTGCTTTTTATTGTTGATATTTCAAAAGCAAATCCTTTTGATGATTATAACCATTTGCTAATGGAAATATCACTTTATGACAGGCAATTATTAAAAAAAGAAAGACTAATCGCTCTTAATAAAATAGATTTGGTAGATAAAGCAATAGTTGAGGAAGCATTGTCTAAATTCAGTGACAAGTGCTACTTAATGTCTGCAAAAAATAAAGAAGGGATTGGGAATATCATTAAAGATATTAAAAATTCACTATATGAATAATGAGTTTCCATTACATCTGTCATTAATAAAAGATATTTCCGAAAGAGAAATTTTCAACCTAATGGAGAATTTTTCTTCATTTTCAGATATCAATAATGTAGAGATATCATTCCTTAGTAAAACTTTAGGTATTCGAGATAAAACAATTAATATGATAAGAAGAAGAGAAATTAATCAAGATAATATAGATAGGTTAAAGAAGCTTAATGTTAAAACAATAACATATAAGGATAAAGAATATCCTAAAAGATTGCTAAACTATAAACCATTTCCTCCCTTGATATTTACAAGGGGAGATATTTCTATCCTGGAAAATAAGAGCATTGCAATGGTAGGTAGCAGACAATGTTCTTATTATGGCAAGAAGATTGCAGAGGAATTTGGGAAAGCATTGTCAAATATGGGTATTGTTGTCGTTAGTGGTATGGCACTTGGGATCGATAGATATTCACATGAGGGGGCGTTAAAGAGCAGTGGGAAGACGGTAGCTGTACTTGGAACAGGAATTGATGTAATTTATCCGGCATCTAATCGTAGTATTTACAAAGAAATTATTGAAAAAGGATGTGTAATAAGTGAATTTCCACCAGGAACAGGTCCATTTAAGCAAAATTTCCCATTTAGAAACAGAATAATTGCAGGTCTTTCGAATGGAGTCCTGGTTGTTGAGGCAGCTTATAAGAGCGGTACATTCAAAACAGTAAAGTGGGCACTTGATTATGGTATAGATGTATTTGCGATTCCTGGTGATATTAACAGAATAACCAGCCAGGGGACGGATCTTTTAATAAAAGAGGGGGCAATTCCGGTAATATCCCCAAATGATATAATAGAATATCTTGGAATTCCTTTAGAGAAAAGTATAAAAGAAATAAGTAATAAAAATAAAGAACTTAAAGGTGATCTTAAAATTATATATAATAAAATCAAATCAATGCCGGTTCATTTCGATGAATTGTTAGAAAAGACCGGATTGTCTATCTCTGAGCTTTCTTCAATTGCTATTCAACTTGAGATGAAAGAATTAATTAAAAAATTGCCGGGGAACTATTTCAGGAGAATATAATGGGTCTTTTAGGCGCTCATGTAAGCACATCAGGGGGGATATACAATGCTATAGAGAATGGGGAAAAATTAAAATGTAAGTCAATACAGATATTTACAAAAAATCAGATGAGATGGAAAGCAAGGAAGCTTGAAGATAAGGATATTGAGTTATTCAAACTAGATTGGGAAAAATCCGGAATAGATATGATTCTATCTCATGATAGTTATTTGATTAATCTTGGAAGCCCGGATAAAAATAAATCAATGAAATCAATTAAATCATTCAAGGATGAGATATATAGATGTAAATTGTTGGGTTTAAACGGGCTTATATTCCATCCGGGGGCTCATATGGGAAAAGGGGAGGGATATTGCATATCTAAGATTGCGGAAAACCTTAATATTATAATTGAAGAGATGGAGAATCCTAACATAAAATTATTGATTGAGACAACTGCTGGACAGGGAACCAATATAGGGTACAGGTTTGAGCATTTGAGAGATATAATAGATTCGGTAAAATGTAAAAGTTCAATAGGTATTTGTATTGACACATGCCATATATTCGCTGCTGGATATGATATAAGGACAGAGAAAGGGTACAAAAAAGTACTTGATGAATTTGATACTATTGTCGGGACAGATAAAATAGAGGCTTTTCATATCAATGATTGTAAGAGCGAATATCTATCAAGGGTTGACAGGCATGAGAATATTGGTGCTGGCAATATAGGCATTAAACTGTTTGAGGTTTTGTGTAATGACAGTGATTTTGCCAATATACCAATGATACTTGAAACACCAGGTGGAGAAAAATACTATAAAAAGAATCTTGAAATCTTGAAAGGATTAATTAAATAAAGATTTCTATGGTTCTTCACCATCAATAGTTAACCTATTCCAGGATTATAAATTTCTCATTTCAAATAATCGTTTGACATTAAATATTAATCATAATAAAATAGAAATATGGAGAAGTATAGAAAGTCCATTCCGGTGTTTATCGGCATTATTTTTATTGGTATAATAATCTGGGCATGGACATCATATAATGATTTAAACAAAAGAATAAGTATTACTGAAATTTCGATTATAGAGGAACAAACAGCATTAAAAATAGAAGACTGTTTTAAAATCAGAATCACTGCTATTAAACAACTTACAAACCAATTAAGTCTACTTGAAGAATTTAATAAAAAGTACTTTATTGAAAATGCAAAATTATACTATAAGAATTATGAAGGGTTTCAAGCTATAAATTGGATCAATAAAAGTGGTATAATAAAATATGTACATCCTTTAGCAGGGAATGAAAAAGCATTGAATATAGATCTACATAAACATTCCGATATTGAATTTAGAAGAATATTTCTTAAGAGTGAAAAAAGCCAGGATATTAATATATCATCCGTTATTAATCTTCAACAGGGTGGATATGGAATTATTATGGATTCGCCATTATATATTAATAAAAAATTCAGCGGTTATGTAAATGCTGTTTTTAATATAGAAAAATTTATTGGAACTTCTATCAATGAAAATATGAGTAAAATATATAATATTTATGTATTACAAGGTGATAATTTGTTATACTGTAATAGTAAACATCAACTTAATGAATCATTGGAGAAGAATCAGGGGACAATATTTAAACTTCATGATAATATTTTCAAACTTCATATTACAAAGCAATACAATAGATCCTATAGTAATATTTTTATCAATTTGGTTTTTATAATGGGGATTGTATTATCATTATCACTGACATTATTTACATATTTGCTTATGGATAGAATTGCTCTTCATAAGAAGGCAACAAAAGAAATCTATGAAATGTATAAAGTTCTTGATACATCACAATATGAAAAAAATGAGATTATTAAAAACAATCCTGATGCAATTTGTTCGTTAGGCATTAATGGTAATATAATAAGTGCAAATGAGGCATTTTTAAGAATAACAGAGTATAGAGAGGAAGAAATTGAAGGGGAAAATATATATAATCTGATTGTAGAAGAGTATAGAGGTGAATTCAAAAAGGTGATAGATAACATATTGGCAACAGGAAAACCGAGTAAGCAAAATGAATTTGTATTTATTACAAAAACCAAACAGAGATTGAATCTTGAAATAAATACAATTCCGATATTAAAAGATAAATGTGTTTCTTCATTCTGGATATTCTCCAGAGATCTTACTGAATTCAATAAATTACAAAGACAGGTATATCAAGCGAACAAGATGGAGGCACTTGGAAAATTATCAAACGGTATCGCGCATGATTTTAATAACTTATTAACCGGAGTAGTAGGATATTCCGATTTGATTCTTAGAAAATCATTTGAAGAATCAAAGGTTAAGAATTATGCAAATATAATTAAAAATACAGGACTAAAGGCTAAAAGATTAATAGGGGATCTGATGGTTTTTAGCAGAAAGCAAAAATTGGAAACAAGTATTTTTGATATAAATAAGTTGATAAGAGAGGAACATGAAATGCTTGAACAGATAATAGGTGATGAAATAGAATTGAAAATTTCACTTGATAAAAGTCCTTGTATTATAAAAGGTGACAAAGTAAAAATACAGAATGTAATTTT
>JAGLYS010000200.1 GCA_023132105.1 Caldifarciminota bacterium | reverse complement strand
TATGCGTTCTCCACTACGGACTATGATACCGATTCATTGGCAATAATATTACCCGGATTCCCCGACACTCTTTTAGGAGGAACATATTATCAACCGACAGCCGGAAATATCGGACCATCTTCTGATATGGAATTATGTCTTGTAGCTGGAAACAATCTCTACCTTTTTGACAGTAATTTCAATATCTAC
Source organism: Caldifarciminota bacterium (assembly GCA_023132105.1). Lineage (GTDB taxonomy): Bacteria > Hydrothermota > 32-111 > QNBC01 > QNBC01 > JAGLYS01. Next base: position 6,041 of record JAGLYS010000200.1, on the reverse strand, counting down.
CCGAATTTCCCGGTACTTCTAACATCAGATGTTTTTATTTCCCAACCTATGTTAATCGATATCGACGGAGATTCTTTTAGTGAGATGATACTAACAGCAGGTGACTATATATATGCATTCGATTATATGGGACATTCGATTCCCAATTATCCGATATATTTTGGAAAATGCAAACAATCTCATCCTGTTTCCGCAATTTTAAATGATACATCGTTTATATTCATAGGTACCGGAGATTTGGATATAAAAGCTTATTCGATTTTCGGTAAAAAATTGAATGGATTTCCCATTAGAACATATGATAACTTCTATTCTGCTCCGGCAATAAATCCGGGATTACTCACATCAATAGATTATTCATCCAATTCTTACCTATGGCATATAAAAGGGTTAAACAAATCTACATGGCCTTCTATATTCCATGATTATCAACATACGGGAGATGCCACATTTTCCTTCGAGTTCACTTCCGGTATAAAAAGAAATATAATAATTAAGGATGCTAACACAAAGATATCCTATTCCAAGATCGGTGATATTTTAATATTTAAGGGAATTTCCCCCAATCAATCCGTTGAAATAGATCTATACAATATTGCGGGTAGAAATATATACTTCAAACAAATCGACAATCATTCGATATCATTAAAGGGATTGAGAAATGGAATTTATTTTGTTAAAATAAATTCGCTTAATTCCGAATTTACATTTAAATTTCTTTATATTAAATAATTACTTTTAATTCGATCCATCAAAGGGAAGAGCTATACTTTTCCCTTTTTTTGCAGATTCATAGAAAGCTAATATCAATTCGAGTGATTTTCTTCCGCTTCGTCCACTGGTCTCCGGTTCAGCTTTGCCTTCAATCACATCAAAGACATTTTTATAATAACCTGCATGCCCTATACCATATACACTCTTGGTTTCATAATTCGATTCCAACACCAATTTATCATCATCATCATAATCGGAAAATTCCCATTTTTCTATCTTATTAACTGCTATACCTCCGATTTTGACTGTCCCCCTTTCACCGATTATAGTTATTGAACCTTCCCAATTTTTAGGATATGTTAACATTGTCACTTGAATAACCCCCATTGCACCGTTTCTGAACTTCAATATTGCTGCTCCCGTATCCTCTGCTTCAATATGTCTTGCAAGTGTGCCTGTAAAAGAAGAAACTCTTTCGACAGGTCCCATTAACCATTGTATTATATCAATATAATGACTTGCTTGGTTCATAAATGCCCCGCCGTCGAATTCCCATGTCCCCCTCCATTTTGCCATATCATAGTAATTTTGCGGTCTAGTCCAGAATGTAGTTGCATTTGCAAAATATAACCTGCCAAAGCGTCCTTTATCCATAGCATTTTTAAGCAATTGAATCCCCGGATTTAATCTGTTTTGTTTAACGACAAAAAGATAAACATTATTACTATCACATTCATGAATAAGTGCATCCGCATCATGTAAACGGGTTGCCATTGGTTTTTCAGTCAATACATGAATTTTCCTTTTTGCAGCTTCTATTCCTATCTTAGGATGTATGCCACTGGGAGTACAAATACTAACCAGGTCAATATCGGATTTTTCCAGCATTTCTTTGTAATCGAGAAAATATGGAACACCGTATTTAGCAGAAGCCTCTTTTGCTTTCTGCTCTACAATATCACATACCGATATAAGTTCCACTTTATCTTTCATATTTTGATAAACATCGAAATGCTTCTCCGAAATTCTACCACAACCGATAATACCAATTTTAATCATTTTATAACTCCTCAATATCCCGTTAATGTATCTTCTTTTTTACATACTTAAATTTTAAATAATTATAGTATATTCCTTCAATAATTGCAATATAATAAAAGGGCTACCATATATCGAACCAATTATATATGATAGCTCTTTCTCAATTTACTTCAATACATTATCAATAATTTTAGTTGCTTCCGTTATTGTTTCTTTTGTAACATCAAGTGTAGGTCTAAATCTAACCGATTTTTCTCCACACGGAAGAGCAATAAGACCATTTCTCCAAAGATTATGTATAAATTTATTTCTTTCATCGTTTGAAGGAAGATCAAATGCACACATCAACCCTTTTCCTCTAATATTTGAAATATTTTTATACTTTTCTCCCAATTTAGAAAGCTCATCCAAAATTACTTTCCCCATTTTATTTGCATTTTCTACGAGATTATCCTCCTCGATAATTTCCAGGAATCTCTTTGCTCTTACCATATCCGTCAAATTTCCACCCCATGTGGAATTGATTCTTGAACTTTCATTAAAAACATTATCTTTAATGATATCAACCTTTTCCCCTGCCATAATTCCGCATACCTGAGCTTTTTTTCCAAAACAAATTATATCCGGTTTCACATCTGTATGTTGATAAGCCCACCATTTACCGGTAAGCCCCATTCCCGATTGTATTTCATCTACAATAAACATCAAGTCATTTTCATCTGCTATTCGCTTCAAATTCTGCATGAATTCAGGTCTGAAATGATTATCACCACCCTCTCCCTGGATAGGCTCGATGAGTATAGATGACAACTCATTACCATATTTAAATATGGCTTCATCGATTTCTTTATATGCCTTATCCTCAAGCTCTTTTACCTCTTTTAAGTGGTCTTTAAGAGGAAATGTAATTTTCGGATTCGTTATTCTGGGCCAATCGAATTTTGGGAAATATTTTGTTTTTCTCGGGTCAAAGGTATTGGTTAAAGACAGTGTATAACCTGTTCTACCATGAAATGCCTGTTTAAAATGAATTACCTTACCTGCTTCTTTAATAATACCTCTTTCAATATTTAATCTTGTTTTCCAATCGAATGCTACTTTTAGTGCATTTTCCACGGCAACCGCACCACCGGAAATAAAAAACATGTGTTTTATATAATCCGGTTTTGCAATTCTTGTAAATGTTTCGACAAATTCTGCCATTTCTATTGTATATATATCGGAATTTGCCGGCTTGCTTATAGCTACCTTACCAATCTCTCTAACAAATTTTGCATTGTTTATTTTAGGATGATTCATACCAATCGGATTCGATGCAAAAAATGAAAAGAAATCGATAAACCATCTCTTATTTTTAGAGTCATAAACCTTTGCACCATTGCTCTTTTTAAGGTCAAGAACAAAATCATACCCATCGGCAAGCATATAACTTCCCAATGTTTTGTGGACATTTTTAGGTGTAATTTTCATAGTACCTTCTCCTTTAAAATTTTTTGACTTTATCATATTTTAATATTACTGTCAAATATTATTTAATTTGAATCTGTTTATTTCATAACATGTTTCATTCCTGTCAAAATCATAAATATATATTTCATCACTCGTTAAGTGTGCATCTTGAATAAATTCAATCATTAAATTATTTTTTCTGCTCATCCTTTCAAAAAAGCCAATATGATTAATTTGAATATATTTTTCAAATTCTTCATTACAAATGATCCCTATTTTTTTATTTTTATAAGAATTGCCCTTCTCATTGAACCATCTGACAATTTCCATAAAAAGAGTGTCATTGCTTATCATCCATCCGGTTCCTTCGCAAGCATTACAGGTTTCATATATTGTGGAATCAGAAGCATCTCTAATTCTCTTTCTGGTCATCTCTATTAAACCGAGAGGACTCATTTCGAATATATACGGTTTACTTCTATCGTTTCTAATATATTTCTTGAATTCATTAAATAACTTCTTTTTATCCTCATTGCTAATCATATCTATAAAATCAATTACAATTATTCCACCCAGATCTCTTAACCGAAGTTGCCTTGCAATTTCCTTTGCAGCTTCTAAATTGGTATTTAGTATCATTTTTTCATGTTCTACTTTTGTCCCGCTTTTTCCACTATTGACATCGATTGAAATCAAAGCTTCGGTAGGTTGAATTACAATATTTCCTCCGGAATTCAGAGGAACACTCATAGAATGCATTATATGTAGCTCTTTATCAATTCCATATTGTTTGAATAGATCACTTTTATTATTTAACTCTAATATACCGGCTAACTTAGGTTCATTCTTGGAAAGATATTCCTTTAATTTTTCATATATATCTTTTGAATCTACTACACATTTGCTAACATGAGAGGAAAACAGATCCCTTGCAATTCTATCTATTAAATTGGATTCGGCATAAACAAGGCTTGGGACAGGTCTTTTAGCTTCTTCATTTTTAATGCGATTCATTTTAAACATTAACTTTTTCACCTCTTCGTCTATTTCCTCAAATCCATGCTTCTCGGCTGATGTTCTTACAATAACACCTATTCCCTTTAATTTAATCTCTCTCGCTATTTTAAATAATCTCTCTCTTTCATTATGATATCTTATCTTTTTTGATATTCCAATCTGGTTGGCATTTGGTATTAAAACTACATATCTGCCTGCTATCGATATATTAGTTGTTACCCTTGCTCCCTTATTACTTATTGGTTCTTTAATAACCTGTACAAGTATATTCTGTCCTTTTTTAAGTTTTAATGGGTCTACTTTATACTTAACAGGTAAAGGATTAAAATTCTCATCGAGAAATTGCTCTTGTTGTATTTGATCAAAAGGCAGGAATGCCCCTTTTTGCAATCCGATGTCTACGAAAACAGCTTTTAATGATTTATTTATTGCAATAACTTTCCCTTTATAAATATTATTAACAATATTTACATTCGATTCCTCCTCTGTATAATATTGTACTAAAATACCATTCTCTTTTATAGCAATTCGCAATTCATCCAGTGTTTTACTGACAATTATCTCTTTTTTCATACTATATCCATTGGTGTAAGTATATTATTGCCCTTTAATACAAATAATCCTTTTCTTACAATATCCTTTTCAATTGCAGTTCCTCTATCAATTCCGGTAATTTCCGAGATAAGATCCAAAATATTCAAATTGTTTTCATTGAAAATATTTATAGCTATTTCCGTATTTTTATCAAATTTGAAACTATATATATACTTATTCAAATCATAAATCCTCGTTTTATCCTGTTTTTTTATCTCAATCGTTCTTGATAACATCTCTTCATTCATTTTCAAATGACCTTTAATGGAATATATTGATAAATTAATTATTGAATTCAATGAACCACTTATTTGTCTAATCTGTTTCATTTCCTTTATTTGCAGAAAGTCTGGCAGATATTTATTCATATCTTCAATAATATCAATCGTAGTGTTGTTATCCAATGCCATATCGAAATATTCATTTAAACCCGAAACGCCTATCGACAAAGCCGGACCAAATGATAAATTCATACTTGGATTGAATCCTTCACTATATTTGACCGGCAAATCAGTTCTAATGATAGCTCTTTTGAATAACCTTATCATATCAAGATGAGAGATATATTTTCCATTATCAATTTTCTGATACCTAAGTCTTACCTTCGGTCTGAATGTAGATCCTTTTCTTATGATTTTAATCTTTCTTGAAACAAATGATGATTGTTTTGAAATACTACTTGTTTTCATTTCTCCTGCTATTTCTCCTCCACACATACCACACATTCTACATATATCTATTCTGCAATCCTTGGTAATTTCTCCTTTCTCTGCTTTTTTCATCTCATCCAGAAGAAATTTCTCATCAACAAGTTTTATAAATTTCCATGGCAATTTATCATTACTATTTTTCATATATGTATCGGGACTAATATTTTGTTCGACAAAAGCATCCTGCCATTTTTTAAAATCAAGCTTTTCAGACCATGCGCTAAATCTTTCGCCTTTTTCCCATACATTTATTAAGACATCAGCTAATTTCTCATCCCCTCTTGCAAAAACACCTTCGAGATAAGCAACCTCCGGTTCCCTGAATGAAATAGAGACATTTCTTGCTCTTAAATTGTTGAGTATCAATATCTTCTTTTGCATTATCTCTTCCATCGAAATTTGTTTGCAGTTTTCGAATGGTGTATGGGGTCTTGGCACAAATGGCGATATTGATACTTTTATATTCTTTCTCTTCCACTTATTCCCTATTTTATTTAGCAATTTTGCTATAGCCAC
>JAGLYS010000020.1 GCA_023132105.1 Caldifarciminota bacterium | reverse complement strand
AATCAAGTTGGGCACTCGCCCCTGCTCTCGGTATAGAATTATGGAAAACCAGGTTAAGGCATACTGGTGGTAATTTTATGACAGATGGTCATGGAATCGGGTTCTCATCCGATGATTTGTATCATTATGGATTTAATGATACGATCCCGCATGATTCCGTTAATGCCCTTATGAATAATTATTGGGGTGTAGATACATATCATACATATCCCGATCCACTTGGTTCATATATCAATCATATCGATTGTTATGCAAAAATTCTTAGTGATGAAGCTGTTATAGTAATAAAAAACGGTGTAGACGATGCGAATCTCGATGCTATTGCAAGTCAAATCGAAAGTACGAATAATTATTATGGCAGACCATATAAAGTTTACAGAATCGATGCTCCCAATAGCCATGATGCGGCTTATTGCAATTCCTTGATATTGAACAAAAGGGTATATGTTCCCATTACAGGATATACATCCGAAGATGATTCTGCCATAGCAGTTTATGAAAGGGCTATGCCGGGATATGAAATTCTCGGGTTTAGTGATGGTAGTTTTGCAAATACGGATGCCATACATTGCAGAACAATGGCAATATTCGATGAAGGTATGCTCTATATAGATCATGCACCTCTTCTAAATCAATTGGCTTCCAGTCCATTCTACCATATTGATGTATATATAAAGCCATATTCGGGTTCTGCTCTTAAAAATGATTCCCTGTTTATATACTGGAGATTATATGGCGAAACCGTGTTTAACACCGTCCTTTTAACAAATGATAGTATAAATTATTATTCGGGAAATATACCTTCACAGATAGATAGTTCCATTGTCGAATATTATGTTTATGCCGTAGACAATTCAGGCAGGCATGAATCTGACCCGTATGTAGCTCCGACTGGTTATTATACATTTTCTGTCGGTGATGAATCACCAGTCATATCTCATCAGGCAATAAGTGATTATCCTTTCTCCGAATGGCCTGCGACTATTTCCGCCACAATTACGGATGACGGGAGCATAAGTGCTGCAACAGTCGAGTATTTGTATAATGGTGTTTCTTATATCGATACGATGAACAATATTTCAGGAAATCTGTATGAAGCTGATTTTAGCGTTTCCGTAAGTATCGGAGATTCGATTCGGTACAAGATCAAAGCGGTTGATAATTCCTTCAAGGTATCATATTGCCCGGATACGGGTTATATCACATTTCACATTGTTGATAAAACAATTGTCGGTATTATTGATCCTGATGTTACTGCATTATCGGGTCCGTTTATAAAAAATTACTGTGATTCGCTCGGATATGTCAATCAATATATGACATCATTCCCTGCGGATTTGAACCAATATGTCAATATTTTTATATGTCTTGGAGTTTATAACAACAATATACCACTCAATCCATCTCAGGCAAATGCAATTGTGGATTTTATGAACTCAGGTGGTAATGTTTATATGGAAGGAGGGGATTGCTGGTGTTATGATGCTAATCATTCGATATATGACGGTATGTTCGGTGTGAATCCCATAAATGATGGTGAAAACATTTCAGGTAATATAAACGGAGTAAGCGGAACATTTACGGAAGGAATGAGTTTTACATATAGCGGGGAAAACAATTATATTGATGAAATATCATCTACAGGTACGGGTTATATGATATTTAATGAGGGTTCGGACGGGAGAGGTGTTGCGAACAGTACGACTTTATATAAATCCGTTGCCCTTTCATTCGAACTTGCAGGTCTTGTCGACGGAACCGTTCCAAGTACAAGAGATTCCTTACTTAATGCAATCTTTGATTACTTTGATATAACATCCGGTATATCAAAAAAATGTAATTTAAAGAAGGAAAGAATAAATCTGAATTTGAAGTCCAATCTGATAAAAAACAAACTCGAAGTAAAATATCATATATCTAAATCATCGGATATAAACATATCGATTTATAATATAGCAGGAAAGAAAGTATCGACTGTTTTTAAGGGAAAAGCTCAATCCGGTTCGCATTTATGCAGCATTAACGGATTAAGCAAATTGTCAAACGGTGTTTATTTTATACATTTGAAAACCGATAGTGAAACAAGAACAGTAAAATTCGAATTGATAAAGTAATTTAAATAAAGTATTTAGAGGATAATGGGTGATAACCATTATCCTCTAAATCTTTCAATGATGTTAATTTTTTTAATAATATACGGTTTAAATTAAATTTCAGATAGTTTATTGAATTTAAAAAGTAATATAAAATAAATGATAAATAAGAATACAAAATATAAATGATTGCATAATCCCTGTCTTCAATAATTCTTAAATCAAATGTTCCTGATTTCCTTATTACAGTTATAAAATATGTTACCTTTAGTATATTGATCATATTCAGTAACCACCTGTAAATGCAGGATAATAAATCATCAGTAAATATAATGCTGCAAAAATCAAACATCCTTGAGTTGATTTTTTAACTTGGATATTTTTTGCCGTTTTTCTGTAAGTATCGCTGTATATCAATATATAATCAGGAGATTTACCAATTAACTGGGATATTTTTGGGCTTGGCACAACAACATAAGCAGCAGCGATTCCATAAATATTTGCAAAGCATCCTGCTCCCATCCAAAGGCAACCATCAACATCTTTATTAGCATCTTTGATTGCTGCTTTTTCAGGAGAGCTTCTGGAGAAATTTCGCGAAGTATTAAGGTGAAAAGTCCCTTTGGCTTGCACATAGAAAGGAGAAATGAAAATCATTATAATTATGAATATATTCGTATATTTTCTCATTGTTACCTCCTGTCTGATATTATTTACCTGAATTTCTAAATATTATTCCTGCTCTCAATTCAAAACCACTATCCCAAAAATCCGTTGTAACAACCCTTAAACCGGATTCTATATAGACACTTGTATAATATGTATTCATAAATATAAAACCGGCTTTTGGTCTTAAAAGAATCCCTCCAATCGAATTGTTCGGATATAAACTTTTTCTTGCATAATCATATTCCGCTCCGAAATCAAAACCCAGATATGGCGTATTCGTAATAGGTTGAAATATATAGCTGTAACCTATGCTTGCTGAAATTGCGGCAGCTACTGGCAAGTCGAAATTTATGCTTATTCTTGTATTTTTAGATG
>JAGLYS010000002.1 GCA_023132105.1 Caldifarciminota bacterium | reverse complement strand
GTTATAAATTCGTGAATTCGTGGCTGATATCCCTCTCCTCTCGGCTTATGTTTATTATCTGTTATTCATGAATTCGTGGCTATTCCCTCCCTCTTTCTGGAAAGTAAATTAATTGCTGCTCCGGACAATAGGAATACAATTGCCAGAATAATATGAATCGAAGCCTCTTCCTTTAAAAAAATGAAGGCTAAAACAAAAGAAATTACAGGTTTTAGAAAAAATATCATTGCACTGCTTGATGCTCCGATACTCTTAATCGTTTTGAAAAAACATATATATCCAAAACCTGTAAGGACAAAGCCTAAATAGATAATATTAATAAAATAATGCACGGGAAATATCAATTCTGTTTTCAGTATAAATAATACAGGTATGAACAAAATTGTTCCATATAGGAAAGAAAAAATACTTATTTGAATAATCGATACATTGTTTAGCAATTTTTTACTAAGAACTATATATAAAGCAAATGATATCGCGGACATCAAAGCAAATATACCACCAATAAAAGAAAATCCCTTTTGTGTATTAAATACCAATAGAATATAAATACCTGTCAGACCTATTATTATCCCCAATATTTCCTTTTTTGAAATCTTATACTTTAAAATAAAAAAAGCAAAAACAGCTACGAAAAATGGGTTTGCACAAAAAAACAGGGAAGCAGACGACGCTGTAGTGAATTTAACACTTATCTGTAATAAACTCATACTGAGAACTACATTTAACCCCCCAAGCAATAAAAAATATATGTGATCATTTATATTTAATCTATTATTTAATGTTTTCTTTTTTATCATATAAAATGGCAATAAAATAAGCAAACCAAGGAAAAATCTTAAGAAAGTAAGATATATAGGATTATAAACCTTCATTAAAGGTTTACTGACAATTTCCATACTACTAAAAAGAAAAGCTGTAATTAGAAAGTATATAATACTAGTCAATTTTAGTTAGTTATTATTCCTTTGGTTTAAAACCAATTCTATCATATGGATTAATTATACTTGAAGCCACATTTTTAATATGGGCACTTACTCTCTTAATATACCTGAAAAGCAAAGTGTAAATAATAGAAAGTCTTGTTGAGATTTTAATTTCTTCATTGATTAATTTAGCCATATTTTCTTCACAGATATTTGCTATTTCCAAATGATCCTCAAGTACAGGTATTGCTTTCTCTTCATTGCCTTCTTTTAAAGATTCAATTGTCGTATTAATATTTTTAACAATTCTACTTTTTAGGTCTCTTACAATATTCGTATATTCACATTCAAGAGAATCTCCTGATCGATCTGCCAATTCAACTATATTTTTTGAATAATCCCCGATTCTTTCAATATCAATAATTATTGTTACAAGTATAAGACTCGGATTAATATCCTGAGCAGGATTAATTGAAAGATGCTCCAAAACCTTTCTTCTTACCTCTCTTTCGGAATGATTCAGTTCCTGATCACTTTTATATATATCTTCCCTGTTTTTTGCATTTTCTATAACAAGATTAATAGAATATTCGAACATATCCCTTGCAAGATCAATCATATTCTCGACCTCTTCAAACGAGGCTTCCAGCAAATTACCTGTACTCCATAATTTAAAAAATTTCTCAAACATACCTACCTCCTGAAAATCAATAGTAACAATATCGGTAATACAAAAAATACTGTAATAACATACATAATGGCAATATATCTTCTTTTTACGGCAATATCACCTAATTTCTTAGCCATTTTTATAGGAACAATTTTCAACGGATACCATACTATGCTTCCAAAAATATTAAAAAGCAGATGACAAATTGCTATTTGAATAGCCAGATAACTTCCTGTTACGAGTGACGCTAAAATCGCTGTTATCGTTGTTCCAATATTCGCTCCTAACATATATGGAAATACCTGTTCAATATTCACAAGTCCAGCAGCTGCCAGAGGAACAATAATCGATGTTGTTATCGAACTACTTTGTACGAAAGCTGTTAGCCCCATACCCAAAAACCAGCTTTTTATTGGTGATGAAAACAGATAACCGTCAATTAAAACTTCTAATTTACCCTTCGAAGAACTCCTTATAACATCAACAAGAAATTTTAAAGCTAATAATACAAAAACAAATCCTAAAATTGCACCGATTACATAGTAATGATGTATAACAGCCAATATCCACTTTACAGTAGGATTTACAATGGCGGTCAATGGAGAATTAAATTTCATACCACCACTACTACTGAAGATATTTGTTAATTTAAATGATAATTGCTCGATTATCTTAAATTTCATTTCTATTGGCAATAAAATAAGTACTGCAAGTAAATTAAACATATCATGCACAGTGGCTACCGGAAATGCCTTTTGGAATTCCTCTTTTCGCCCAATATGTGCTAAAGAAATAATTATATTCGTAATTGTAGTACCAATGTTAGCCCCCATAACAATTGGGATTGCATTTGTAATTGTCAACACACCACTGGCAACAAAACCCACTATAATCGAAGTTGTTGCAGAAGATGATTGTATGATAGAAGTGGCAAGTATTCCTATTATTAGACCCATAAACGGGTTTGCTGTGGTTTGAATGAGTCCTGCCGCAAAGCCGGAACCGAATCCCTTTAATGATGCACCTAATAATTTAATACCTATAAGAAAGAGATAAATCAGTATTAATATTTTTAATATATCAAATAATATTTTTAATTTAGAATGTTTTCTCAACTTAAAAAGGAAATAATTTTCCATTCAATCTCCTTTTATTTGATTAGTAAATATCATAATTTTAGTGGCTTTGCAAGTGTTATATATTATAATTGGATAGGTATGGACATACTAACCAGTAACAAGTATCAAGTGGCAAGTTACAAGTTTGTAAATCGTAAATCGAAAATTGACATTGTAGGGGCAGACCCCTGTGTCTGCCCTTTCTATTCGTGCAATTACTTTTCAATTCGTGTAATCAGGTTGTAATTTATTCCCTTCTCTTTCTCTTAGTGAAATTCGTTACAAGTTCGAGAATTCGTGGTGGATATCTCTTTCCTCTTCTCTTTTCGGCCGAAGTCTAATGTCTGGCGTCTGATGTCTATTACTTATTTTTTGTGAATAGCAAATTAGTGTAATTCGTCTTAATTCGTGAAATTAAAATTATGAATTATTCCCTTTCCTATTCCGTGTTTCTTTTCCCCTTCA
>JAGLYS010000199.1 GCA_023132105.1 Caldifarciminota bacterium | reverse complement strand
ACCCGAATATCTCAGTAACTCTACCCCTCGGTATGCCACCTATTCCCAATGCTGCATCGAGTGAAATAGAACCTGTTGGGATTACATCTATATCTCTCTGTGGGTGATCCCCCATTTTCATTATAGCACCTTTGCCATATTCCTTCTCTATCTGTTTTAATGCAATATCTATTGCTTGCTTTTTTCCGCTTGATTCGTCATTCTTCTTATTTGCCATTATTCCTCCTTCTTAGTTAAGTGAAAAGTTTTTATAACACTATATATCGGACCACTTTGATAAAGTTTGCTTTCATAAACAGAAACAGTACTTATATTGATATCTATTTCAGGTTTATCTAATTTATTAAAATAGGTTGGCAGATTATGTATTGGCTTTTTAAAACGCCCCAATGTTATATGCGGGGAAAAAGGCCTATTATCCTTTTCAAAACCATATACACCAAGAGAATTATCAACAAACTGGGCGATTTTTGAAAATTGCTCCTTGCTATTATCAATAGCTAACCATAAAACATGTGGTTTTTTCATATTAGGAAAAACACCAAAGTCGGTAACCCTGGATTTCGTCATGGAAAATCTCTTGCCTATTCCGGTTAATGCTTCTAAAACATCATTTATTCTTTCCTCATCGATTGTATTCAGAAACTTTAATGTTATGTGAATATTTTCCGGTTTCACAAGCCTGATATCCGGGAGATTTAACCCATTCAACATATTAACGACTTTGCCTATTTTATATCTAAACTCATCATCAATATCAATTGCAATAAAAATCCTTTTCATTTGGATCGCTCCAATAGTTTTATAAGATTGAAAATGGAATAATTTGTTGCTCTCTCTCTTATCATATTTCTGTTGCCTGATAGAGTATATCTTTTTAATATTACTTTGTCAAATAGACTTACACCTATAAAAACGAGTCCGACAGGCTTGTTTTTACTTCCCCCGCCCGGTCCTGCAATGCCTGTTGTAGCTATTGCACAATCAACATTGAATCTTTTTTTTACACCCTCTACCATTTCAAGACATACCTCGGCACTCACAGCTCCATATTTTTCAATTGTACAGGATTCTACTTTTAAAATATCTATCTTTGATTTATTACTATATGTTATGGCTGCACCCATAAAATAATCCGAGCTTCCTGGCACAGATGTAATTCTTTCGCCAATCAATCCACCCGTTAATGATTCACCAAGCCCCAATGTAAGTCCTCTTTCATTTAATTTGTCCCCCAATACCTGCTCAACAGATCTAAAATCTTCCGTAAATATAAATTTGTGCAATAAATTGAAAACAGTCTTCTTAATTTTTAAAATCCTCTCGGCATCTTTATCTGTACCGCTAATTCTAATATCAACAATACCATACGACGGATAAAATCCAATATATGACATATCTTTCTCACTCAATCCATTCTTTAATGTTTCATAAATTCTAACTTCCGGTATTGTAGATGTTTTAACATTATAAACAATCTTTTTTCGTACTTCATAATGTTTAATCAAATAGGGGACGATTTCATTTTCTATAAAATACTTCATCTCCTTAGGAACACCCGGCAACATTATTAGCGTTCTCCCCTTATCCTCTATTAGAACCGCAGGAGCTGTTCCCACTCTATTTATAAAATATTTTGAATTCTCTGGTATCATAGATTGTAAATTTATATGTTCATCCATAGTATTTTTTTTTAACAATTTCATAATAGATTTGGCAACTTCATTGTTTTCGACTAAATGCCTGTTAAAGTATGAACTAATCTCTTTTTTTGTAATATCATCTGATGTTGGTCCTAATCCACCTGATGTAACAACGATTTGAGATTGAGTAAAGAGATAATCGAGAGCAGTCCTGATACTTACTTTATCATCAGCTATTGTCAGTATTTCTTTAACATTAAATCCAATCTTGTTAAGGTTTTCAGCAATGAAATTAGCATTTGTATTTATCGTTTTCCCCGTTAGAATTTCGTTCCCTATTGACAGAATAGATATATTCAAAAGAACACCATTAAAGAAATCCTCATTATAACAAAGGTAATAAGACCTGCTAAAATATCATCAAGCATTATACCGATACCATTTTTTATGTGTTCGGCTGCCTTGATAAATGGCAATTTGAATATATCGAATAAGCGAAATAGAACAAAGGCAATAACCACATATATGATATTCTTTGGTGCAAGCATCATAGCAATTCCTAATCCAGCCACTTCATCGATTACAATAAAAGAAGGATCTTCTGTATGATACGATTCTGATACGATCTTTGATGTTATTGTTCCTAACAATATTAAAAACGCTAAAACAATAAAATATAACAACCTATTTCCAAGCAATAAATAAAAAAAAGGAAGAGCTATTAAACTTCCGAATGTTCCCGGGGCAATAGGGAATTTTCCCGCATAAAAAAATGTCGAAAAGATATATGAAAACTTATTCATAGAATTTTCTTGTTAATTTCAAGATATATTTCATTCTTAAAATATACATAATTTCTATAAATTACTTTTTCGGTTATATTTTTATGAAACTCCATCTTTCCACTAATATTGCCAACATCTACAACGGAATATATTAATATTAGTTTCTTCTTTCTTATAATGCCATATTTAGATATTTGATCAACCTTAATATCAAGATACTTAGCAAGATCTTTGATTCTATATTCATTGTCTCTATATAGAAAAACTTTGCTGGCTTTTTTTTCTTTCTTTATATTATAAAATACGACAGAATCAAAATCCAGGATTGGAATTGCTAAATTAACTGATGATATTTTAAAAAACAGGTATCTATTTTCAATCTTTGCCCTGCCTAATGTTTTCAATCTGCTCAATTTCTTCTTCTTTTAAAATTTTTTCAGTATCAAGAAATGTTACAGTGCTATTGCCACTTATAATGCCAATGCCTGCGAAATAGTTAATACCTCTATTAATGAATATTCTTGGGACATCAACTATATCATTGTTGTTTATTTGCTTTATACCCTCTATTTCCCCAACAAGGAAACCTATGTGTTGTTCCTTGATCTCAACGACAATGATTGATCCTTTATATTCCTCATCTCCCATATCAAATCTACTTATAAGTGAAATTATGGGTATTATTGTACTTTTTAATTGAATTATTCCTGAAATAAATTCCGGAAGATCCGGTATTTTTGTAATTTTATGTTCATTGATTATTTTTATAATTTTACTGACTTCTATCCCATATCTCTCATTTTTTATCTTGAAAGATATATATCTAAATCCATCCGTTTCAGAAATCTCGAGTGATTTATCAAGTAATAAATCGTTTATTTCATTAATGTTTTGATTATTTTCTTTCATTTATTACCTTCTTGGAAACCTTTTCGGAATTTCTTAAGTCCTGAGCAAGTTTATGTAATTCTGCAGCTGATGCGCTTATCTCTTGCATCGATGCCATTTGTTCTTCAAGAGATGCTGAAGTCTCCTCCGTACTTGCCGCTGTCTCATTGGAAATATCGGCAAGATTCTTATTTTTCTCTGCCAGAACAATAACCAGGTCATTTTGTTTATTAACTGCTTCGGTAACCTCTTTTATCATATCTTCGGTAATGGCTACATTTTTTTCGATTTCCATAAAATTATCTTTCGATTCATCAACATTCTGTTTCCCTGTTTCAATATATCCTGCAACTTTTGTCATACTTTCAACCACAATATCCACATTGGATTTTATATCATTGATCAATTTACTGATTTTCTCTGTGGATTCCTGAGAACTGTTGGCAAGATTTCTTATCTCCTCTGCAACAACAGCAAATCC
>JAGLYS010000198.1 GCA_023132105.1 Caldifarciminota bacterium | reverse complement strand
ATGATCAATGTAGCTATAACTACAAACATTCCTATAAGAAGGGCTCCTCTTGAATATTCTCCATATGGGTTTATAATTTCATTCTTTATATTCCATATCATAATTACCAATAGTATAATGGGGATAAAGAATTTTATTAGAATATCCCACCATTTTCCTATCGAAAAATCGGATTGATTATTCGCATATTTTCTAAGTACGGATGGACCGATAATATAGCCAACTACCAAACATTCGAGTATAACGATTATTATAAGTCCGTAAACCGAAAGATAATGGTCTACTATATCAAGCCAATATAGACCTGAATTAGTTGTGAAAAGAATGCCGAGAACAATGGCAATAACACCTATTGCAAAATTCATCATTGGCCTGGATATTTTCCATTTCTCGAGTGCAGCTGATGAAAATGCTTCGACAAGGGAGAAAGCCGAATCTATACCCAATGTCAATAACATTATAAAAAACAGAGCTCCGAATATTTCTCTTGCAAAGGGGAAAAGATTTATAATTGCAGGATATGTAACAAAAGCAAGCCCTGGTCCGCTTGCAACGACATTTGCAACAGGAATGCCTTTTTGTAAAGACAAATAACCGAGAGTTGAGAATATTGCAATAGAAGCAAGAAGACTCGTTGCACTATTTGCAAGACCGATTAAAAAAGCATTGTTTATTATATCTGCCTTCCGAGGAAGGTATGAAGCATATGCTATCATTATTCCAAAACCGATACTCGTTGAAAAAAATATTTGAGAATATGCATTAATCCACACCTCCGGACTCCTGAGGGCTGCGAAATTGGGGGTAAATAAGTATGATAATCCGTTCATGGCTCCGGGAAGAGTTACACCTCTTATGATTAATATAATCAAAATTATCCAGGGAAAGATAACAGTAACATATACGATTTTCCCAACGCTTTTAACACCCTTTATTATGCTGAAATATATCCAGAACCAGACAGCTATGAGCCCAATCAAAATGGGTAAAACAACCATTCCGATATTCGATGGTGATTTACTTAGATGTAAAACATTATTGAAGAAATGTGTATCGGGAGTATTTCCCCATGCAAGCGTGAATGATTTACCAAGATAAATAAGAGACCATGACATAATTACAGCATAGTAAACAACAATACACATTCCTATAAGTACAGCCCACCATCCAATCCATTTTGTTTTTTTATTAAATGAACTGAATGCATTGGGAGCTGCTTT
>JAGLYS010000197.1 GCA_023132105.1 Caldifarciminota bacterium | reverse complement strand
TTGAAAGAATTATAAGACCCTGCAATTACATTGATTACGCCGGAATTAAAATCTATCTTTGCTGCAATCGTATCTATATCTCTTTCACATTCACCAAATGGCACATATTTCATATATATATTCTCCGATTCGTCAACTTCAATATCATAATTATAGACATTATATAACGGTAAACTTGATATAATATTCCCCTCAAAATCCAGTTTATATACACCGGGAAGCATTTTATTAAAACCTTTGTTCTTTTGGGCTGATTTGTAATTCCCACTACAATTATTTACATAAACATAATTATCCCTGATACATATTTTACTAGAATAATTAAATCCACCCGATATAATATTATAATCAGAATCGCCTTCTTCACCATATATAGTATCCACAGAACTATTACCAAGTTTATCCTCTGCCATTATAAGGAATGAATATATACCCGAAAAATCTTTGCTGGGGAAAAATGTGTCTGTATAATAGTAATCATACTTCACACTATCTATTGGTGATAAATTGAAACTATCTACAAATAAGGTATCAGTTTCTGCCTTTTTGAAATATATCTTAGACAGTATTGCTCCCCTATCTTCAACCCTATACCTAAAGTAAAAATAGTATATTATTTCATCTCTCGATTTACCATCAACTATATTATTGTTCATAATTGTCTTATCATACGGTGAATAAATTTCAATCGAGGGTGGTGTATTATCGAGATAAAATATACTTATGGATGTATCCGATACATTCCCTATTTTATCTATGGCATAATACCTGAGTATATATGTCGTATCCTCACCCTCTATATGAATCGTATCGCAAAATGGTATGAAATAATCGGAACCATCGATTGTAAGACTATAAAGAATCGAATCAACACCTGCCATATTATCCAGTGCTTCGATTACAATACCACTTGATGAATTAACGAATGTTGTATCATTATTACAATAATTCGGACCTGTTATATTAATCGAGACTTCAGGTGCTGTTTTATCAACAGCGAATACATTTTCAAACGCCTGCATATTGCCCAGTTTATCATATGCAATAATATGTAGTATATGACTTCCTTCATCGAATGAATCACATCCGATTGTGTCATTATAGATTTGATAATTATCATTATCTACTTTCCAGAGTACCGAATCGACTCCGCTCAGGTTATCGCTTGCTTCGATTACGATATATGAATTTCCCGATATAACCGTAGTATCGAATATCTCTATATTCGGACCGATATATAATACATTAACATCAGGAGCTGTCTTATCTATACCGAAAACAAAATTAATTTGATTGATATTCCCGACATTGTCCTCAGATTGAATATCCAGTGTAAGATAATCTTCTGTAAATGATGAAAAGTCCATTTCGAATGTGTCGGGTAAATATACGGTATAGAAATCGTTAATTTTACAACTGTTTTCATATATTCCCGATAATGTGTCCTCGAAAATCAATCTTAGTATCGTAGAATCCTTTACAAAAATCACAGAATCAATCAATGTATAATCACCGATTAATGTATCGATAATTGCAGGAATGGTTGTGTCTATAACCAGCTGCATTGAATCATTCGAATAATTACTCAATCTGTCTTCAGTATATATATGTAATAAATGTTCTCCCTCTTCCAATCCGTCTACATTAATGATTCCGGTGTAAGGTATTAAACTATCACTATCAAATGCCCATTTCACACTGTCCACACCCGAGTATTCATCCCAGGTATCTATTTCGAATGTCCCGTTCTTATTGAAGTAAATTAGAGAATCATTTTTATAATAAAAGCTCAAAGGGTTGATGGAATCAAGAGGAGCTTCGTTGTCCAGACATAAGTTAATCGTGTCGTATGAAACATTATCGACATAATCCGATGAGCGGATTTCAATGTCATAATAGCCATCCGAAAAACCTGACAGATCAAGGTCGAATGTATCCCCGATATTCGCCCAATCCAGATTATTTATCTTGTAACTATTCTGCTTAATCCCACTTATAGAATCGCTAAATAAGAATCGGACATTCGTAACCAAATTGATATATGTCAATGAATCATTGGATATGTATGGTTCACTAATATCAATGTCTATAAGCGGAACGGATTTATCTATTGTGAAATTCACCGAATCATTAAAAATCGTATTTGCACTATCCGACAATTCCATAAATATACAATGGCTGCCTTCCTGATAGCTATTTATTTCTATCAATCCTTGATAATCAGTATAAGGTTCGGAGTCGATTTTATATTTTAAATCCTTTACACCTGCTCCGCTATCCGTAACAGTAATTCCAATCTTTGATAACATTGAAATGTATTCCATATAATTAGGTCCTACAATATAGAACTCTCCTGACAGATTACTGCTTACAATGGATATATTGAATATTAACTCCGAAATATTGCCGACATTGTCTTCCGAAACAAATTTAAGATTATGTGAACCTATCGGATAATTCAAAAAATCAAAAGTGAATACATTATTAACCGTTAATGTATCGGTATAATCGATTATACATAGATTTTCTTTTATTCCCGATATCGTATCATTAAACGAAATGATTAATTTTGTTGTATTATAAACAGTATAAGCATTATTCTGATATAATGAATATCCGTTAAATTCATACATAATCAGAGGAGAATCCGTGTCTATAACCATCAGGGTCGCATTTTCCTTTGTATTCCCAAGATTATCCTTCAAGATAACCCTTAATCTATTTTCCCCGTTTGATAATCCTGCCGTTGTAATGATCTCTTCATAAGGCTGCAACCCATTATTATTATAAGCCCATAGTACGCTATCCACACCACTGTAATCATCCCAACTATCCAACATGAAACTTCCATTGTCACTAAAATAAAGTATATCATTGTTTATATAATAACCGGAAATTAGAACCAGCGAATCATCCGGGGGATTATTATCTTTGCAAACATTCAGTGTATCCGTATTGCTATTTTTAAGATTGTCATACGATTTCAATTCTATGATATGGTTTCCATCGGGATAATAAAGGAAATTCAGATTTAAAGTATCATTTGTGCTTGTCCAATTGCCATTATCGATCCTATATGTATTTCCTCCGATTCCCGATATCGAATCACTAAATATCACAGAAATATCCGAATAATTATTTATAAACAATAATGAATCGGTTATATAATTCGGACCCGATACGGTTTCGGATATACAGGGAGCCGAATTATCTATCGTAAAAAACATAAAATCCTCAAATGGATGCCCATTCAAATCCATTACACGCATTGCAATCGAATGACTCCCCTCTTCCATACCATA
>JAGLYS010000196.1 GCA_023132105.1 Caldifarciminota bacterium | reverse complement strand
TTTTATTTTCAAAATCATTAGGAGGAACATATGAAATCTAAGATATTATTTTTGATAATTTTTTTGATTTCCAATCTACTTTACTCAAATAATTTTGAACCAATAAATTATAGAAATGCCTTTACAGGTGAACAGAAAGGTAAGGTTTCATGGGAGGAACAGAGAAATTTAAAGAATCCAAAGGGTAAGGTAATTTATGGGACAAAACTTGTTTTAAGTAAAAATCGTTATATTCAGGGGGAACCTATTCAATACAGATTGTATGCTTTTCCGCAAAATAATAAGAGTTTTTTAACAAGAGGACTTAAAGATGCACAATTTACAATAAGGGGAGAAAATAGTTTAAACAAAGGAGTTCTCTTCAAATATGCAAGTCTTTTTTTATTTAATGAAATAAAAAGAAACTATGTTATTTTGCCATATCCTCTTTTAAAAAGACGGGAGATGCTAAGAAAATCCGAATATTTAGCATCGGATAGTTCGAATATATTCTATTACTTCCCAAACTATCCTGATTTACAGATTACTATAAAGCCCGGTAAATACTGTGTAAAATTGGAACTAAAGGAAGTTATAAGAGATGCATATAGATATGCTAAAATAGATCAACATGCTTATAATACTACAAAAATAGAAAAAGGTGATACGGTAATAATAAAGCCGGGTTCTACGGCAGTGTACATAGATACGGTACCAGATAGTGAAAAAGAAGCGTTTGGTTTATATAAAGCCGGACAGTATAAAGAATTGGTATCAAAATATCCTAAATCGGTTTATGCCGCTCCTTCTTATTATGGTATATTGGCAAGTGATATAAAAAGAGCGATAAACATTAGGAATAGTAATCCGGAACTAAGGGAAAAGATAAAGATTAAATTTTACAATATGGTTAAGAATTACCCCGATTATTGCAGTGGAGAGGGCGTGAATACATTTGTTATATTAGTAGATTATTTATTAGAGAAGCCAAATAATCCTGAAAATAGGATGTTTTCAAATACAGCAGAAATGGAAACATACTTTAAGAAATTCTATGACCTGAAGGACAATGCATATTCACAATGGTTTTATAAAGATGCTTACAGAGGTTATGTGGATCTGCTAAAAAAAGTAATGGGGAGGTACAAATAATGAAGAGTAGTGTAATTATTATTTTAATTTATATAATGTTTATAATTATTCCTAAAGGATTAATGAGTTTTGAACCTGAGATTCATCAATATTACTCAGTTAGTAAAAGAAGTTCTTCAGATACGGAAGTTACACCTGAAGGTATTAAAAATGCTATATATGGTTCAAAGTTTGAATTGGATAAGAAAAAATATATATGTGGAGAACCTATTTTATATAAAATATTAGTTTATCCGAAGAATAATTATAATGGGTGGGCAGATTTCAAATTGAAATTTACTCTTAAAGGTAATAATGTCAATATCAATTCTAAAAATATTAGTTGTCATTCTAGATTATTTAAAGATCATAGAATCAAAAGGTATATATATCTGCCGTCATCGGGAGGTAATATTTTCACACCTAAACTTAAATATAAACATTATACTGTAGTTACTACATATTCTTATTCTAATATATTTACATATTTTGATTATGTAGATTCATTAATACAAGTGGATATAAAACCGGGAGAATATATTTTAGAAGCGGAATTTACTAAAACTAATGATAAATTTTCAACAATACTTCCGTCTTCAATAAGATTTAATATAGATACAATACCTGACAATGAAAAGGGAGTATTTAAATTACTGAAATTAAGAAAATATGATGAAATAATAGAAAAACATCCCAATTCTATATATGCTCCTTATTCGAGTTTTAAAGCACTAATTGATAAAATATATAGATATTACAGATTATCTAAAAATAATCGTAGAAAAAAGTATAGGGAAGATATAAAGAATAGATTATATTATGGTGTAAAAAATTATCCTGAATATTATGCAGGAGAGGTAGAAGTAGTTAGAGGAATATTTAGAGATGTTATATTTTTCTCTTTTATGGATACATTGATTACAAAAAATACAGAGAATTATTTCGATAAATACAGAAATTTAAAAGACAATAAAATGGCACAATTTATGGTAAGAAGATGGATAAATAAATATGAGTATTTAATCAAATGGGATAAAGAGATTAAGGAAAGAATGGAGAGAAGAAAAGAAGAAAGATTAAAAAATGCTTGGGGAGAATATCAATAATAAATAACAAATTACATTATTTCCCAATGTGTCATCCTAAATTTATTACAGGATATGGAGATTCTGTGTAGAGACGCAATATTTTGCGTCTCCTTAATATCTGGTGTTTATAGAACATTAGACGCAAGATATTGCGTCTCTACACAGAATTTCATAAAGCATATTGACACAATAAAATTACTGTTTTATAATTAGATAATTCAAAAAGGAGAGAGTATGAAAAGGTTATTTAATTTCACATTGTTATTCATACTGATTTTAACATTCAACTTATACTCAAATGTTAGAATATCAGGTACAATGAATAGAAATTTAAGAATATTGTATATCTATAATTTAAGAGATATTGCCAGTTTTCAATATCCGCTCTTTACACTTACTATTAATAATGATGCTGATACAACAGCATATTGTCATTTGATGATAACACTTTCTTCCAACAGATTTGGAGAGATAACATATCTAAGTACAAATCAATTTCCAATGAATCCTCATGAAATTTGGTCATTACAAAATAATACGATTACAAATAGTCCCAAACAAATTGTATTATCAAATTTCGAAATAAATCCGAATATCGAAGGGCTGATTAATGAGACACTATCTCAAGGGAAATTGCCGGAAGATATATACTATATTAGGGTAGAGGTCTTGGATAGTTATAATAATGTGTTATCTATGTGGAGTGATCAATTTACTATTATAAATTCGATTACAATAACATCTATATTTCCGGGAACTATTTACAAGAACCAACCATTTCTAATTAATACTTCTTTAATTAAATTTATTTGGAATTCTCGTATTAGTATGTCTTACAATTTTTATCTATATGAATATTCTCCATCAATCGTTTCCGGACTTAATATTGGAGCCAATCCAATATTTAAAGCAGAAAATCTTTCTTCAAGATCTTTGCACTATCCTCAAACCGCTCCGCCACTTAAATCAGGTAAAATGTATGTATGGCAGGTTACAGGGGATATTATAACAAGCTCGGGCGGGAGGATCGTTAAGAGTGATCCGTTATATTTTGTGTATGGTGGTATTAGCAGTATTACCGATGAAATGATTATTAAAAGATTAAAATATCTTTTAGAAATAAGAAACATATCGAATAGAAGCAAAATTGTGGATATAAAATTAAATGATAAGCATATTTCCAGACAGGAATTAAAACAGATCATTGATAATTTAGATAAAAGTATGATTGTACAGGCGGAGGTGACAAAATGAAGAAATTAAGAATAGTATTATTGGTTATAATTGTATTAAATATTGTTTTGTTTGCATCCGATACAAATCAGATACTTGCATATTTTCTTAAGATAAAAGGAAATGTCAGGGTTCAGAAGAATAACAAATGGGTGGATGTAAAAAGAGGTGATAGAATTCTTAATGGTAATGTAATCAAAGTGGATAAAAAGGGTTTGGCTATAATTAAATTTATAGATAAAGGTGATATTATTGCAATTAAAGAGAATTCAACTATAAAAATTCAGGGGAAAATAAACAACGGCAAGATTGAAAAGAGATTATTCCTGAAGGTTGGGGATATTATGGCTATTGTCAAAAAAGGAAGTAGTGGAGGATTCGATATAAATACTCCAACAGCCACGGCATCCATAAAAGGAACTGAATTCGACTTGTCATTCAAGAATGATACAACTTTTCTATCTGCATATAAGGGGGTAATAAGTTTATTCAATAACGAAGGTGAAATTCTCGTAAATAAAGGGGAAAATGCAATCTGTACCAGGGGCTCCGCTCCAAAATTAGTTAAAAAAAGATTAATGAGAACCAATAAATTAGTAATAGAAATCTTGGATAAGAGAAATAAGAGAAAAACAATTGAATTAAATTATGAAGAGAAGTAATAGATTATTATTTTTAGTTGCTATTACCTTACTCTTTTCGCATCTACTCAGTAGTGAAATAATTAGCCATGAACCGATATTAGAGCTTAAATCGCAAGAGCAATATGAATTCTCGGCAAATTCTATTGGTACCGATTCAGTGGGAGAAATGTATATTTACATAAAAACAGATAGAGTCAATGAGTATGTTGCTTATAAAATGAATAAAATGCAAAACAGATACACTTATCAATATTTTGTTCCGGAAGATATTGACTTTGTTTATTATTACATGGAATATAAAAATAAAACTATAATAAATTTGAAAAGTGCAGTAAATCCTTATATCGTAAAAATCATAAGAAGTAGACTGCAAGTAATATTATTGGATCCGGAAGAGGGGGAAACATATACAGATAATAGAGTGCTCGTTTCAATTAGTTTATTTAATACGGATTTAAAAGATATAGAAAATTTAAGTGCTTTTATCGACAATAAATTGGAGAAATGTATTAATTTACCTGAAAATGTTTTATATGTATTTGAAAGCAAAAAACTTAGAAGAGGGAGTCATAAAATCGAAATATCGGTGAATGATAAAATGGTTTTGGAAAGAAAATTTTATATTTATGATAAAAACAAAATACAATTTAAAGGATCTATGGATAATAATATTTCTTTAAACATATATTCAGGAGACAGTTCAATATATAATAATCAAGATACTACTCTTACAAACGGGTATTCCATTGCTGATATCTCAACGGATATTGGAAATAGCATTATTAGATCAGGATATAATTTTCTTATCCATAATCGTTATCGTAATAAAATATATGTTGGTTTTGAGAATAATTGGTTAAATGTTTATGTCGGGGATTTCTTTACGAACTATACTGAAAATTATTTAAATAGTATATCACTAAGAGGAATAACATTATCGGCAATGAAATTCTATTTATTCAACGGCTCCAAGGAAGAAAGGAAAGACGGAAGTATTACCGGAACAGATACAACATTTGGTATATTTCGCGAGGTTGTCACATCATTCGGTTACGATAGCAAAGCTATAAAGATAGGTTTTCTTTATGCAAGAGATGATACAAATTCTATCGATTTCGGGCTTTCTCCTATTCAAAATATCATATCGAATTTTACTGTTAAAATCCCTATCGGTTATTTTCATTTCTATACAAATAATTCTATTTCTCTTACAACAAGAGATAATTATTTAATTGATAGTCTTATGGATTTTAATTTATTATTTTTTCATTTGAACCCCAGTACTATTCCCTTAACTTTCAATGGGTTACCATTCCTGTCTAATATCTCAGGTGTTGAGTTTAATAAAGGTATTGCTCGTGTGCTTTTTGAATACTACAGAAAGGGAAGTGGTTATGTAAATGCCACATTCAATAGAACAAATCAGGAAGAGCATGGCTTCAGGATATATAATAGTTTATTCTTTTCAGGATTTACTTTTACAGGCAATATAGATTTTAAATATCCTGAAAACCAAAATTTAAAAAATGTAAATTTTTATTTTTCAAAAAATATTTCAAAAGGGTATATATTTTCGAACATATCATTTACGAATACAAAATCATTATACCTTGATTCGGTTAGCTCGAATATGAATAATCTTTATACAACAATTGGAGGGAGTTATAATATTTGGAAACTGCAACCATTATCTATAATATATACGAATAATACCATTATGGATCTTTTGGATATTTTACAGAATGAAACAATAAATACTATATATATATCAAATAGGATTTATCTGAATAGAAGAATAAGTGTTTCAGGTATGACACAGATAGGTTTCTCTAATCTTAATGGACTTCAGTTAAGTTTATCAGGAAATGTAGGAATGAACAATAATCATATTTCCGGTTATAGCAATCTGGGAATTTTCAAATCAGGAAATTCGTCATATATCTATAATACAAATGAAATATCATATGATTATAGGAATATAAAGCCAACGCTTGGTATATATCTTCAAAAGAGTAGTTTGAATTCTTCAAGTTACGGATTATTTAAAATATATTTCAAATTATTTTATGTCTTTTAATAGAAAACTCTTGATTTACAATGTTCCTTTTATGATAATAGCTATTATTATAGCATTATTAAGTATTAAAGTTTCATTTATCCATATATTGGAATTTAAGGTTATTGATATCGAAACCAGTTTATACAATATTATCCATCCTATAAGTGATAGTAATGTTGTAATAATTGATATCGATGATAATTCCTACCAAATGCTACAGAAGCGTTTTCCATGGCCAAGAAGTTATTATGGCAGGTTGGTTCGAAATCTTAATGATGCAGGTGTGAAATTGATTGTTTTCGATATTGAATTCGATGTTGAATCTTCCGAGAAGGAAGATATGCAATTTGCAAATATACTAAAAAGATATAATAATGTAATTTTAGCATCAAAAATATCATTTTACAGTCAGAATAATTTAAATTATCAGACATTAATTATGCCGATAAAACAGCTTGGTGATAATGCTTTATCAATCGGTTTGATTAATATTCCATATGATCCGGATGGAATAGTCAGGCACTATTTTAAAAATTATGCAATAGATAACAATACAATACCAAGTCTTTCTTATTCTGTTATAAATGCTCTTGAGAATGATTCCGAAATAGAAAACAATCTATTTAATGTAATGCCATTAGGAATTCCTGGATATATACAGAGATATTCATTCTGGTCGGTTATTGATGATTCAACATTCCAATTGCCGGAAACAGATGTAAGTACAGATGTTGATGCATTTTATGAATACCTTGATGATCAAACTTTCAAAGATAAAATTGTTTTTGTAGGATCATCACTATCAGAATTACATGATTATATTCCATGCTATTACCAAACAATTGATAAAAATAAGGGTTTGATGAGTGGAGTAGAGTATCATGCATCTGCTTTTCTCACACTTTTTCATAACAGAAAAATAGACAATATGCCATTCTATTTAAATATAGTTTTAATGATAATATTGGGATCGATTGTTGTAAAATCCTTTAAAAGAAAAAATGTATTATTGAGTTCTGTAATAGAGATATTGCTTTTGTTTATTGTTGTATTAATGGCACTATACTTTTTTGTTTACCAGAATATACAAATAATATTACTTGAATTAATAGTTTTTATAACATTGATTTATCTTTTTAATATAGTTTTTACCGGACTCGAACTTCGCAAAGAACGGGCATTAATAAAACACCTTTTTCAACATTATGTTTCCGAGGATGTTGTCAATAAGCTTATAATCTCTCCTGACAAATTGAATTTAGGGGGAGAGGTAGAGGAACTTAGTGTTCTTTTTACGGATATTGAAGGATTTACAACAATATGCGAAACTCTTAAACCTGATATTGTAACTAAATTATTGAATGAATATTTAACTATTGTTACAGACATAATCATTAAAAATGGCGGGATGATAGATAAGTATGAAGGAGATGCTGTGATGGCAGTATTCGGAGCTCCTATTCCACTTGAAAACCATGCGTATTCAGCTGTTAAAACAGGAATAAAATTATTGGAATCTCAGGGAGTAATCGATCAATTAAGTAAAAAATATAATGTTTCACAATTAAGAACCAGGATAGGGATCAATACAGGAGAAATGCTAATCGGTAATATGGGAACAATGGAAAGATTGAATTATACTGTTATGGGGGATAGTGTAAATCTTGCATCAAGACTTGAATCGATAAACAAATTCTATCATTCATATCTTATGTATAGTAAAAGTACTGAAAATTATATTAAGAACAATGTCAAATCAAGATTTGTAGACACAATTGTTGTTAAAGGAAAAACGGAAACTGTTGATATTTATCAGCCAATGAATATTCAAAACAACTTTGATGAAGAATTACTATTGATGTATCATAATTCTATTGAATTATATAGGAATAGGAAATTTAAAGAAGCTTTAAGAGAATTTGAAATTATTTTTGAGAAAACAGGTGATTATATAACTCTGATATATATAGACAGATGTAAGAAATATATAGATAAAAATCCGGAGGATGACTGGAAACCAGTGGAAATATTTCATACAAAGTAAGCACACGAGAGGGAGAGAATAACCACGAATTTCACTAAAGGGGGAAGAGAGAGATCCACCACGAATTCGCGAATTTATAACGAATTACACGAAGGAGAGGGGAAATAATTATTGCTTTAATTACACGAATTAGGGAGAATTTCACGAAGGGAGAGATAACCACAGGAGGGAGATTAGCCACGAATTCACAAATAATGGGGAATGGACGCCAGACATCAGACGACAGACTTCAGCTGAAAAGGGAAAGGGAAAATTAATCACGAATTTCACGAAAGGGAAGAGAATAATTTATTGCTTTTACAGATTAGGGCACGATGTATCGTCCCCCTACGATTTCCGAATTTGCAATTTACGATTTACGGTTTACGATTTACGATTTACGATTTTCGACCATGTCATTGCGAACGAAGTG
>JAGLYS010000195.1 GCA_023132105.1 Caldifarciminota bacterium | reverse complement strand
CTGTCGTATATATATACCATTCCTCTCCTTCCACAGGTTTGTTCGCCTGTACCATCGGTTGCACTCTCTGTGGCGGTATAGGCATCTCGGGATGATAATTAAACAATATCATTGTTCCTGCTACATACATCCACTTCCAGTTGTTTCCTGTGGAACTCGAAACAAGTGCATACTGCCCCTGGTCAGTCTCACTCGATACCTTACCGAATCTCCAGCTCATCTCCCATAATCCTGAATATGGTATCTCTGTTTCGTTTACTATGTCATATACATCACATGTAAGAGCGCTGTCCGTAAGAGAGTCTATATACACGGGATGCCATGTTATCTTATAACTGCCTCCGTTATAGCATGGATGACTCTTTATCTTGGGATATGCTCCATATATCGAATCAACAAGAACTAAATTCTCTGTGTTGTATGGTGTACCAAGATCATTTAATGTAATACTATCAAATACATTGTCTGCAGGTTTTACCACTATTGAATCCACATTAATTACAGCTCCTTTTAATGGTATCGATGCTGTGTATATTGTTTTCCATACGGGACCATTATCGGCATAAGGCACTGTGTCCGTCGGCATCTTAATCCATGCAGGATTACCTGCCGTATCTGCGGGTATATACACCGAGTCCGTTGCATTGTATAACACAAAACTATACTCGGGGTGACCATCCGATGTCTCCTTAATTGCACCGAAATGTATCTGATATGACTTCGTTGTATCGATTAAACTGTTAACGATAGGTATTGCTTTCATATCTACTACGGTAGAATCAAGTAACGGATTGCCTGTTACAAATTCAAGTTTTACATTGGGTATTGTATAGTTACTCGCAGTGACCTGTGGAATTACATCTGTCATATTACCCGTTACCGCCGATGAATAGCTTGTCGGTAATATACCTGTCGTATCTCCTGTTAGCGTATCTACCGTGTAATTCTCAAAATTGGCATCATAAGCCGTTACTGCATAGTAATAGGTCATACCGTTATATAGTAAATCTTCATCCTCATAACTGTATGCAAGTCCGTTATCAAATCCAAGTGTCTCTGCCCTGGTAATTACAAATGTATCACCGGCTATATCATAGAGACTGTCCTGATTGAGTATCTCATACCCGTCCGGTTTATCATAATGAGCTATCATATTGAACGAATCGCTTACGGGACATCTGCTCTTCCAGACCTTGTATCCTGCAA
>JAGLYS010000194.1 GCA_023132105.1 Caldifarciminota bacterium | reverse complement strand
AGGCAGCTGCCTGCTAAGCAGTTATAGGAGTGATCCTATCCAGGGTTCGAATCCCTGCCTCTCCGCTTTATAATTTAAAAAGGAGTAATTATGCTTATACCTAAAATTAGAAAGAGATTGGTTATATTCATTTGGGCAGCTATATTTATCTTTATTGCATTCATATTTCTACAATGGGGAATGGATTTAGCATCATCAAAAAGTGGAAAAGTTACAAATTTAAATATAGTCGGGAAGGTTAATAAAACCAATTTGAGCTTTTCTGATTTTGAAAGAATATATTCACAACAATTACAACAGATGAGAATGCAATATGGAGAATTAACTCCGGAGCAGAAAAACCTTGTATCTGATAGGGTTTTCAATCAATTAATCATTGATGTGTTATTTCAGAATATGTTGAATAAGTTAAACATTAAGACATCGGATGAAGAAATAATGAGTATAATATTGAATCAACCTCCAAATGATATTTTAAATGATACATCGCTTTTTACAGATGGAAAGTTTGATATGAATAAATACAAATCGGTAATACAAGACCCGAGAAACGCACAGTTTGTAAATATGTATGCTAATCAGCTAAAGGATATTGTGCCAAAACAGAAACTACAAAACTATATAGCATCTTTTATCGTTTTGCAAGACAATGAAATCATTAGGAGTTTAATTGAGAATTATGAAAAAGTATCAATTGAATATGGTTTATTCCCAATAGAAAATGATACTCAATTTATTAAATATTCCGAAGAAGATGGAATTAACTATTATAACACCAATAAAGATCAATTTCTTATTGAAAACAAAATAGATTTATCAGTAATTTCATTTCAAATTACTCCAAGTATAGATGATAGAGATATTGCTTATACTGAAATAAAAGAAATTTACAATAGTTTGAAAGGTGGTGATGATTTTGAAGAAAAGGCGAAATCTGTTTCTCAAGATCCTGGCTCTGCAAAAGAGGGTGGTAAATTGGGATGGCTTAAAAAGGGGATGATGGTTCCTGAATTTGAAAAGATTATTTTCTCTCAAAGGAAAGGTGTTATAAGTAAACCATTTAAAACAAAATATGGATGGCATATTGTAAAAGTTTATAATACAAGGAGAGATAGTGTAAATGCCGGACATATATTAATAAGAATTGTCCCATCTAATGAAACGATTTTCAATATAAAAGATAATGCTGATAACTTCGTTAGAAAAGCTCAAATAGATGGATTTGAAAATATTTCGAAACGTAACAATATGAATATCGATACATTCGAACATATTGATATTGATCAGCCTGTAATTGGTAATTACGGGAAAGTATTCAGGTTAAAAGAATTTCTTAAAAATGCTAAAATAGGTGATATAAGTCTTCCGATTAATGCAGGAAGTGCTTTTATAGTCGTATCTGTAATTGCAAGAGATGATTCTACATTTCTCTCATATGATAATGTAAAAGATCGAATTGCTGATTCCGTAAAAATTAGCATTGCAGAAACAATTACAAAAGGCAGGGCAATAGGAGCCGTAAAAGATATTAACAATAGGCAGGGTTTTGCCAGAGTAATTAGGAATAAAAACGCTGATTATTATAAAATTAAGGATATAACAATGTATAGCAGTATTCCCGGAATAGGTTATAATCCTAAATTTAATGGTGTAGCTTTTGCACTAAATAAGGGAGTTATATCAAAACCTTTTAGAATAGATAACAATTATGTAGTTATAAAACTTATAAATAGATCACAGGTTACAGAGGATAAGATGAAAAATATCTTGACAGATTTTGTTTTATCAGTTAAATCTAAAAAACAACAGGAAATCTTTAGTGATTGGTTTTCCGAGATTTTTGAAAACTCTAATATAGAAGATTATAGATATAAATACGGTTATTAAAACAATGGCGGCATAGCTCAGTTGGTAGAGCAGTGGAATCATAATCCACGTGTCAGGGGTCCGAGTCCCTTTGCCGCCACTAAATATTATGAATCAAGTAGATATAATAAAAAACGGTACGGCAGAATTAATCTCAGAAGATGAGTTGCTAAAGAAACTTACTGCAAATCGATCATTGATCGTTAAGTATGGTGCGGATCCGTCGGCTCCCGATTTACATCTTGGTCATTATGTATGCTTAAAAAAATTAAAGGAATTGCAGGATTTAGGACACACTATAGTATTTATTATCGGTGATTTTACTGCTCAGATTGGAGATCCATCAGGAAGGAATAAAACAAGAAAGATGATAACCACTGAGCAAACAATAGAAAATTCAAAAACATATATGAAACAGGTTTATCAAATACTTGATTCCAAGAAAACTGTTGTCAGGAATAATAGTGAATGGCTACAAGATCTTAATTTGAGAGACATTGCTGATATAGCTTCACGATATACGGTAGCAAGAATGCTTGAAAGAGATGATTTTGAAAAAAGGTTTAAAAACCAACAGCCAATAAGCATTCTCGAATTCCTCTATCCTCTCCTTGTTGCATATGATTCTGTTGTTATTAAAGCAGATATTGAAATCGGAGGGACAGACCAAAAATTCAATCTTTTAGCCGGTAGACATATGCAACAGGAGTATGGTGTTTCTCAACAAATAGTAATAACAATGCCGATTCTTCCGGGTCTCGATGGTGTACAGAAGATGAGTAAAAGCCTTGGTAATTATATCGCATTTAATGATTCTCCGGAAGAGATGTATGGGAAAACAATGTCAATTCCCGATTCTTTAATAGATGAATATTTCAAATTGCTTTTTGGATATAATGAAAGCAATATTTGTAAAATGAAAGAAAAGATAAATAAAAATATGGGTGATAATCCGAAATTCGTAAAAGAGTATCTGGCAAGGGAGATTATTAAGATATTTTATGATGAGATAAGTGCATTAGAAGGTGAAAAGCATTTCAGGAAAGTTGTTCAGAGGAAAGAGATTCCTGACGATATTTTATCATTTAAGGTTGAAAATGGTGTATGGATAGTGAAAATACTTACTGAAAATAAACTTGTTTCTTCTTCAAGTGATGGGCGTAGAATGATAAAACAAAATGCTGTTAGAATTGACAATAAAATTATTGACAAAGTAGATTACAATATTGATTTTAAGAATAAGAATGAAATGATTCTCAAAGTGGGTAAGAGAAAGTTCTTAAGATTGATAAAAGATAATTAAAAATAGTGTTGCAAAAACTGTAAAAATTATTTATATTTAGTTATGTATATTGTTATTGTTATATTAATCATAATTATCCTATCAGGTTTTGTTTTATATATAATGAAGTTCAGAAAAAAAAAGAAAAAAGCAAAAAATATTACGATTATTGACACCAAATTAATTGGGAAAAAGTGGATTAATGAAAATCTATTTCTTTATTTAGTTGGCTCTTTAATAAAATTGGAAGCTAAATATTTTATTGAATTTGAAATAATTGGTATAGAGATAGAAAATATATTTAAAATTCTTGTTAATGAAGAAATGATGACATATTTAGTGGTTTATGAATTTAGAAGAAAAGGTAAGCAATTTAAAGAAGGGGTACCATATATTGAATATATAACCTTTTTTGATAATAATACGCGATTGATTACACGACTTAATAATTATAGTAAGTTGAGAAGAAATGATTTTGGTTATATATCAAGCGCCTATTATAAGCATCTTGAGAAGGTCGAAGAAAAGAAAAAAAGTTATATTTTTTCTAATTTGCTTAAAAAGAATGAATTTAAGAATGAATATTTAAAAATATTTAAAAGTGGATAAATGAGAAAAATTATTTTTATATTTATATTCCTGCCAATAATAATAGAAGCTAATAGTGTATCTATGTTGATTCCTGTAAATGACAATATATCTACTAACCCATTCGGATTATATCAAATAGTATATAAAGGAACACATCTTTCATACATTCATGATTGTAATAATATTGCTCATACTGATTTTACTTTTATTTATCCGACTGAATGGAATGGTGTAGCAGGAATAAATTTATATATCTCTGATTTTGAATCATTTACATTATTCAACGGAAGTGTGTTATCAAGTAATCCATACTGGGGTATTAATTTGAACTATTCAAACTTTTTAATGGAAATTCCTATCGGATTGGCTATGAATGTAAATATGGAAAAAAAGATAAATTATTCTCATTTTTATGATTTTAGTATTGGATATAGATTAAGGGATCAATATAGTGGAATTGTATATGCTTATATCGATGGCGGATATTTGTATCAGTTAAAAACCATTGATATATCCTGTGGATTTTATAGTTATTATTATGAAAAATTGTATATCCAACTTTATTATAAGGTAGGGGATGTTTTAGGTTCAAAACACTCCGAATGGATAATTAAAAGCATTTTGAGGTTACCTATATCATTTATGATTGGAGCTGATTTTAAATATGATTATGATATCGAATCATCATTCGATGCCGGATTCGATTTTCATATGTTAAAGCTTTTTGGTGGTATAGCTTTTAACAATCTGGATTTTAAAAGATATTATTTTCAAATTGTTATTTCTAATGAATTTGGTGATATGGTAAGATTCTAATTAAATGGAGGTTATATGTTTAAAAGATATAAGGGGAATCCTATTTTATCCCCAAAAAATTGGCCATATAAGATAAGTGGAGTATTTAATCCGGGTGTCGCTTTGTATAAAAACAAAACAATCCTATTAGCCAGAGTCGAAGACTTAAAAGGATTCTCATGCTTTTGTATCGCAAATAGTACTGATGGATTTACAGGGTGGGAAATTATCTCTAATCCAGAGTTAACATACAATTGTAATAATCAAGAAGAAATGTGGGGGATTGAAGATCCGAGAATTGTATATATAAAAGAAATGGGGAAGTTTGCTATTTCTTATGTCTCATTTTCCAGAGGGGGTCCAGTTGTTTCGTTAATGCTTACATCTGATTTTAATTCATTTGAAAGACAGGGTGTTTTACTCCCGCCGGAGGATAAGGATGCATCTCTATTCCCAAGAAGATTCAATGGATTATATGCATTAATCCATAGACCTATCGTTAGGGGAGAAGCACATATCTGGATTTCATTTTCTCCGGATTTGAAATATTGGGGAGATAACAAGATTCTAATACCTACAAGACCGGGATGGTGGGATTGCCACCATGTCGGATTGGGAACACAGCCGATTGAAACGGATGAAGGATGGTTGATTATTTATCATGGTGCAAGAATGACCGCATCGGGAGCAGTTTATAGGGTAGGGCTAGCGTTACTTGATTTGGAAGAACCATGGAAGTTAATAAAACGAAGTGATGAGTGGGTATTCGGACCGGAGGAGCAATATGAGCTTGTAGGAATATCAGATGCTGTTGTTTTTCCAACAGGTGCAATATATAAAAAGCAGGAAGACAGATTGATTATTTATTACGGTTCAGCTGATTATTCGATTTGTATAGCAGAAGCTAAAATGAGTGATTTAATAGATTATTTAATGAAATGTTAATATCCTTCAGGGAATACAAACCACGGAAAGAGAATATCCACCACGAATTCTCGAATTTATAACGAATTTCACAAAGAGAAGGGAAATAATTATTGCTTTAATTACACGAATAACGGATAATAGACGCCAGACGACAGACTTCAGACATCAGCCGAGAAGGGGGAGAAATAGCCACGAATTTCATAAATTTCAATTTTCGATTTACGGTTAACGATTTATGCTTTATATGGCTGTATCATTGCGAACGAAGTGAAGCAAGAAGAGTAGTACGAAATGACATAAAAGTAAGGCATTATAATGTGAGATACTGAAATAAATTCAGCATGACATGGAAAAGAATGAGATGTATAAAACAAATAATGTCACCCTGAACTTGTTTCAGGGTCTCTTGCCCCTTATTGTGGGATTGCTTCGTCGTTTTACTCCTCGCAATGACAATTTCACGAATTTTCGATTTACGGTTTATGATTTACGAACTTGTAACTTGGCACTTGTAACTTGCAACTGATATATGTCTATACATATCTACCACATAATATGTTTTTCCCTTGCAGGAATTGCTAATATCGTTTAGTCTATAATATGATATGTTTGTGATCTTTTAATTGTATATTTATTATAAATATGGGTTTGGTAAAGTTTAAAGCAAATATGAAAAGGAGTATTTATGATTGGTGGTATAAGTATTATTGATTTAATAAAAACAAGTTGGGTAATCGATTTTATTATTTTTATTGCTATCTATTCTCTTGGTATGATCATAGAAAGATTATGGTCATTATATACAATAAAAGGCAAAAATGATAAATTTATGCAAACAGTGATTAATTTGTTAAACGAAGGAAATATTGAGCAGGCAAAATATGTCTGCGAGCAAATGAAATCCCCGATTTCAAAAGTTCTACATAGCGGTATTTCCAATTTTGATGCTATTCCGGAAAGCGTTAGTATGATTCTTGAAAATACGATCGATACCGAAAAGAGAAAAATGGAACGAGGGGTAGATGCAATAGGTTTAATGACTTACATTGCTCCGTTGTTGGGCTTATTGGGTTCATTAGTTGGTATTATTTCTGTTTTCTCGGGAACTGTTAATGCTATAGAAGGTAGCACGAATATTCTTATGAGGGGAGTTGCAGAATCGTTGGTAAGTGTTGTATTAGGTATAAGCATTGCTATTATATGCGCAATTGCATATAGCGGATTTAAAAGTAGAGTAAATGATATATCTGCAGATCTAAAACAATCGGCAAGATATTATCTATCCTTTATTAAAGGGGAAATAAATATTGCATAAAATTGGATTTATAAATTTCTATATTTTACTTATTATATTATTGCCTATTTTTACTTTTTCACATACTGAAATAATAGATAATGGTGAGTTGAATTTAAGTGCTTATAAAAATTATACTAAAATTGGAATCGAAAAATTTCATATTTTTGGTGGTTACGGAGAACCTGAATTACCTTATAGAGATCTTATTATAAGAACCGATAATGTTGATTTTGCTGAAACATTTAAGTGTCATGTTCTTGACTCGATTATTTATAAAAACATAAAATTGACTCCGGCACAAAGGGCTTTACCAATAAGTTCGAAAAAAACAGAAATCGGGTTTTTATATAATGATAGTTCATATAACATTGACGGATATTTGCCTGATGATTTGATTGAAATGAAAGGTATAGGGGGAATAAGGGGTAAAAGATATGCAAAAATAATATTTTCACCTTTCAGATATTATCCGAAAGAAAATGAATTGATATATTATAAAACAATAGAGTTCGAATCACCGGAGGAATTCAATATTATTGATAAATTCGAAGAAAGAGAAAATTTTGATAATGGCATATTATATATTACCGATACTATATATAAAAATGCAATGGATACATTGTTATTATTAAAAAAGATTGAGGGGTATAACCCGATTATTCGTACTACTCAATTCATATACAATAATTATAGCGGAAATGATAATCCTGATAGAATAAGGAATTATATTAAAACACTGGTAGATTCAAGTATATTGTATATTGTTCTTGCAGGTGATGTTAATACTATCCCTACAAGATATGCCTTTGCTATGGAGAGTGGAGGTAGTTCATGGCAAGATAATATACCTACCGATTATTATTATGGGGATATTGACGGTAACTGGAATGCAAATGGTAATTCGGTTTATGGTGAAATAGAAGATAGCATCGATATGTTACCTGATTTTTATATAGGAAGACTGTCTTTTAATAACATTACTGAATTGAATGATATTATAAATAAGATATATATATATGAAAAAGGGGATTATTCGATTCCTGATTGCAAAATACTTTCAAATGCAGGTATGCTCGATCCATATACGGATGCCTCGGTTGGTCTTGATACGATTCTTTCTTATGTTCCTGATTATTTCCAGAAATCTGTATTATATGACAATAGTACCAATGATGTTTATTTAGAGGAATTCATGGATTCCCTAAATAGTGGTTTTAATTATTTGATACATTCGAATCATGGTTATACACAGGGTTTTGGTGTCGGACAGGATTACTTTCAAATTAATGATGCAGATATATTGAATAATGTCAATAATATTCCTAATATCACATATACTATTTCATGTATTAGTGCAGCGTATGACGAAGATTGTCTGGGAGAACACTTTTTAAGGTCAACTAACGGGGGAGGTTACTATATCGGTAATGCGAGATATGGATGGTATATAGGATATTATTCCGGTGCAAGTGCAAGCGATATAATGCAGCAATCATTTTTTGAGGATTTATTTAATGATGATG
>JAGLYS010000193.1 GCA_023132105.1 Caldifarciminota bacterium | reverse complement strand
AATCAATTGGGCTGGAGTACCCCACTGTGTTGATGAACTTCAAGCCATAGATGATTATAGAAATGAAATCTGTGTGTGTGTGGCTTCCCTAAAAAACTACATAAAAAGAATCTTAAAAATGATGCCTGTAAGAAGTTTGACAGTAAAATCAAGGCGTGTGGTTGTGGCACAATAATGGAAGTATGGAATATCGAGGATCAGAAATCCTACTACTGTAAAACTTGTGATAATGAAATGATACTCCATGATGATGGTACATGGGATGTAATTAGTTAAAGGATGGATACAAATGGAATGGATAAATATTCAAATTGATAAGCCAATAAAGAGGTCGAGATAAATGAAATTAAATGATGTAGGTTATGATTGCGGTGATAGGGTTACACAAGTAACACTCAATACCGAGAACGAAAAAGATAAATTACTAATCCAAGCAATTGAATTTCATCTTGCAGGAGATAATAACAAACTTGAAAAACTACTTGGCTATGATGAACTGAAGCAAAAAGTATTGGAAAAGATTGAGAGTATAGAAGCAATGACTGAACAACTAAATATAGAAAAAGCAAACTTGGTAGTGGCATATCAGCAGGAAATCAACAACCTAAAGAAGAAAGTTCCCAATCTGTTGTGGGTAGCTACTTTTGAGAACGATCCCTTGAAGCAGAAGATATTCCCCACATTTGAAGATGCAGAAATTTTCATGAGATGCTATGGATATACAAGCCATGACAAGATAAGCAAGGGTGTTTACAGGTTCAGGAAAAAGGGCAAAACCAATCCAGAAACGG
Source organism: Caldifarciminota bacterium (assembly GCA_023132105.1). Classification (GTDB taxonomy): domain Bacteria; phylum Hydrothermota; class 32-111; order QNBC01; family QNBC01; genus JAGLYS01. The sequence continues at coordinate 8,338 of JAGLYS010000193.1, read as the reverse complement.
ATTATCACATAGTTCACAGGGTTCAGGTGATGCACTATGACTGAAACAGGAAATAGGGTAGTTGCAAGGGATAATGGTCATGTCTGTAACGATTGTGGTGTGAAGATCAAGATTGGCGAGGAATATTTCTATTACATAAGAAGAAATAAAAAGAAGGAAGTTGTAAATTATTGTTACTGTGTTGAATGTAAAAAGAAACCCGAACACAATAGGAAATCCTATGATTATGAAGGCATAATGCACAATCTCTACCATACTCCACTGTTTAAGCACGAATTTCAAGAAAAGTATAGTATTCCGAACTCCAGAAAAAGCAATGAATTATTGCGTAGAATCCAATCAAATGGCTATGCTATAAAAATATTCCGTTGGAGTACAAGAACAAGAAGCGGTACTATTCGTAAGAGGGAAGAATACAGGCAAGGGCATCAACCTAATCAATTTATCATTTATTATCTCGAAGGTACAGAGAATAAGGTTGTGGGTAGGTTATTAGATGAATTTGATTTCGATCATATTAAGTGGAGAGATCTCTTAGGTTCATTATATGGTAAGAAAATACCCATTGCTATGATGAACAAGGACACGATCAAGCAATTTGCAGAGCAGAACGCATTCAAGTGAAGGTGTTAAGTTTGTTAAAATTGTTAAAAATGTTTATATACCACCTATGCATTCTTGGTAGTATCGAAGATAGGAAGTGGCAATAATGAAAGACAAATCCCTAAAGAGCATGGATGAAATAACATGGTCTAACTTTAAACAAACTTGTTTAGACATTGGTTTAAGACAATTTGATACAATTGGAAATGCATGGCAGGAATTTAAAGATATGATGGAAGGTAAAATCCATATCTTTGGGGATCATATGCTACGAGATGAATATTGGAAATGTGAATTACGATATGATTTCATGGATTTTGAATTTGCTAAAGAATTGTTAAATGAATTAAACGTGCCAGAACCAAAACCATTGCCCCCATTGAATAAGAAAAAATTATTTGATTATTGGAAATCAAAGATCCCTGAACATAAGAAAACCTATTTTGAAAATGCATCTCCTAATGCGATATGGACAGAGGATACATATTATAGGCATTGGGTACAACGCAATTTCAAGAAGGATGAAATTATACTCATAACTGTTCCAACACATGAACCATTCCCTAAAACACGAAAATCAGATGAAATGTTAGACTTTTTAGAAAGTCAGGGATTAGATGGTGGAGTAGCTAAGATGGGTAGGGGATCATTCAAATGGTTATTATTAAAAACAATCGAAAAAAAGGAATATCCAGAATCAAATATAACTGAAACAATCGCTGAAGGTTATAGCAATCACCCTCAATCTGCATGGACTAAAGTTAAAGAAGCATATGCTGAATATGTTAAAATTAAAAAAGGAGATGAATAAAATGGGAAGAAGATTAGATCTGATTGAGATGTTTGGGATTCCAGAAAAAATTAGGTGTGGCAACTGCAAAAAGATGTCATATCCATATGGATTAAGTGAATACTCTGATGAACTTATATTCAAAAATGGTACGCTGATAGTTAAATGGTACTGTGGAGAATGTGAAACTCCTGAAAGTGAAAATGAAATTGAATTGAATATCAGGATCAGAACACAAAAAGAAGAACCATTTGATGATTATTACAGGAATTTCCCATTTGGAGATTGCATCCATAACTTCCAGTGCGGTGGGGCTTACGTTTGTAGTGAAACAAATAGACTTTGCAATAGCATCTATGAAGATATGCGGTGTGGCAAGTTTGAGTGGAGAAATTGCGTATTTGAAACAGATGAAAACAAACGCATTGATGTTGATCATGTATTCTCGGATTGTGAGATCCACATCTCTTGGTGTTGGAAGCATGGGCATTGGATTCACAGAAAACCAAACGGAGATGAAAAAGATGAAAATTGATAAGGAAAAAGTGGACAAGATATTGAATGACAAGAAAATAATCAAGAAGTTTCTGATAGCCAGTATTGGATTAACAATCGTATTCTACTGTTGTGTGTTTTCTTTCGATAAGCTTGGATTCACCGCAGGGGCAGACATAATGATGCAATGGGTGAATATATGTGCAGGTGTTTCAGTTGTGATCTACCTCTACATGATGTTCAAGTTCGATAAGAAGAACGCCAAGAAGAAAATAGATAAAAAGGATCTTGTTCATTTTGCAGATTATCAAACAACAGCATATTGTGGTAATAAAGATGCTATGAATCTTTCAAAAGATTGGAACAAGGTGAACTGTGCTGATTGCTTGGAAAAGAATATAACCGTAACACTCGAACAGCAATTAGAATCAGAAGTAGTTTCTCCAGAAAAAGAGAACGAAAAAGAGGAAGGTATTAATACTAAAGGGTGAATACACCTATGGGAAAGGAAGTGGCAAATATGGAAATAAAAATAACCGAAGAAATGATCAGGGATCGCTTTATACGAGTAGAGAGGGTAAAAACCCCTAAAGTCATATTGAAATTTAGTGATAGATTTTCAGTGTTGCCCAAACGAAGAAAAGAAATATTAATCAATTTTAAAGGTGAAATGGTCATGCTTGGTAATCGCATGATTGATGAAGCCAAAGAATTTTATGTACCTGCAAGAGAAATTATCATAGATAATCCAAGAGCAGAATATTTGGAATGCATAGCCGAGCAAATAGAAGCCATTGATTTTGAAAGGTTTAGAGGTGAACTCGTAAAAGTTACTGATTTATACAATAATCTGATGAAGTTCAGGTTAGAAAAGAATAAGCATCTGGAATTAGAATCAGTAAAATTATCTAATGCATTTTCGCATATTATTGATACTATTGATAATAAGTATGAAAAGGAATTTAATACAATCTTCAATAATTACAACACTATTATGAATGCTACTAACAGGGAGATCAATAAACATGATGCAAAAGATTTCTTCAGAGAGATTATTAACGTATTAGATGATGTAAACTATGAATTTAAAACGGATTCAAAATGGATCAATATCGAACATGATTTTAAAGATTCAAATCTTTCAGCACAGGATTATTTCAATAAACAATTACTAAAAGACATCAAAAGATTGAGGACATCATATTATTAACATTGGATGGGTGATGGAAATGCTGGCAAATTTATGTATATTGAAAAAGGGCAGTATTGAAGATACATTATGTGGAAAGAAAGACATTGGGGCTTGTAGTATTGAACACTACAACAAGATGATAAGTTCACACCCCGATTTTACATTTTGCCCACATTGTACTTCTCAAATCTACAAACAATACGAAATAGATAAACCACAGCCATGTGTTTATGCAAACAGTAGATATACAACAGCAACCAATAGCCCAAGAAGGCACATTGATAACGGATCAGGAAAGCCACTTTGTCAAACAAGTGCAAAAGCATCTATATCATTTACTTCAAGCATTGATATTCCAGATTGTAAAAGATGTATTAAAATTGCCAGTAAAGGAAACGGTGAATGAAATGAGGAAATTAAGAGCAAGGAGATGTCCAAAATGTCGGAAATACCCCGATAGCATACATGAAATATTTGAGGCCACAATAACCTATGATATTGGGAAACATGGATTGATAGATAAAGAATCATCTCTCGGTTTCGATCAAGGATTACCATGCGGTGTAATGGCAGAATGTTCATGTGGTCATAGATGGAAATTAAATGAAATTGAACAAATAGACGAATTGGAGATTGATTAAAATGGACATAGATGGTTACGAACTCAAAGCGAAATTCAGAAGCAAATCAGATGCAATCTATTATGCAAAGCAATTCAAATTGAAAGGGAAAATAGTAAGGAAACGAGAAAGGCACTGGAGAAGGTTTGGTAGGCATTTCTACACCAACTACCATCTCTATGCCAAAAGGAATCTAACAGGGCATATACATGGTTGTGGGCATCCTGTAAGACCTGTGCTGATGTGTGATGATATATTTTGCCTAATCGAAAGCGGTTGGTTAGATTGGCGTGATGAACATAATGAAGCAGAAGAAGGCAAGTGCATTTGTTTTTTCTGCTGGAAAGAAAAGGAGAATTATTAATGACGATAAACTTCTTCCCCACTGAACAGGCAATGTTCTCTCTCCATAATTTGCCAACTTTGGCAGTTGCCTGTTCTTATTTTTTTATGGGGTGGTTGAGATGAGGGAATTAACAGTTTCAGAGATCAAATACATTAGAAAGTTACGAAACATACTACATAACACGCCAAAAAACATGGCAATCAGGCAATCAAATGAAACTGGATATATATTAATTTATGATGGTAAAACAGGAAAGCAAATAGATTATGGCAAATCAATATCTGGATTCTCCGAATGTGATCCGACTGAAATATTAGATGATTGGAAGGACTGATGGCAATGAAAATGAAATTCAGCAAACTTCCAGAGGAACTTGAACCAACAGAAGAAGATTATATCTATTTTGACAAAAAACATGATTTGGCATTAGAAAATACAGAAGAATTTTATCGCATGGTTTGGAAGGATTACATAGATGATGATGTAAAAGAAGATTATAATCAACATAAATCAGAAATGCGTGATGAATGGAGAGAAGCAAAAGAAGATGAAGATTTTGTTCCACCATTTAATGAATGGCATGAAGCGGTCTATGATTATGTTTTGAGTTTAGAAACATATATTGAACGAAACAAGGATGAGGTATTTAATACATTCAAAGAACAGATTAAAGAGATATACGATCCATTAGATTATTTTGAAGGTGTTAAATAATGCCAATCAAATGGTATTCTTGGGCAGAGAAAAAGTGTCCAGAAGCAATAGATGGAAAACACCTTCATACAACCCATGAGGATGAAATTACTATATACTGTGTAGAATGTGGGAATGTTCTTGGAGAAAATGAGGTAGATACTATGGAATTAAAACAAATAATATTTGAGATTGAAGAATTAGACAGTGGGATTAGAAAACTGATTGGATGTAAGGGGATATACGTTGGTTCAGAATGGAAATGTTCAAAATGTTCAATAGATCAAAGAAGTTCATGCATAAGCGGTTTGAATGCCCATCCTGATTTACACACAGGAAATGTAGAATAACACATGAAGGAAGTGAATAAAATGGTTGAAATGATAATATTTGCAATGGGAAATGCGGTTGTATTGCTACTGGCAATAGGGCGAATACTTGGAAAATTAGCCATTAGTGAGAAACAAAAGTAGGATTGAGAAAATGGGAAAAGATGAACTATTAAAAGATGTGGCAATGTTCAAAAGTAGAATGAAACCTGATGGTTCAATAACTATCAAAGAACCATCATTCTTTGAGGACTTGGAGATATTCTTTAATTCATTGCCAGACAATATTATTGATATAGATAAGTTATTTACAGATCTATGCCGAACTATCACTTTAGCAGATCCAAACAACCAATGTCATGAAGCACAATTGCGATACAGGGCAATATTGGGAACGCTACACAATGTAGGTATGAAACCGAAAGTGCCTAATTTTTGGTCAGATGGCTTTAACTTTTTTCCAATTGATGAATTATTAGATTTCTTTCATAAGAATGGTTGGGAGAATATCAATTGGGTTGGTGATGTTGATTGTGTAAAATGTTTTCACAGAGATTTATGTAAATTTTGTGGAACTGGAAATATGCATGGTGTATCAACAGAAGATAAATATTATAAACAAGAAAAAATGAATTTGACCGATAAACTATTATTATTGAAAGTGATAAAAGAATCATCTGAAAAGAATATCCAATTAGATAATGAAACATTGAATCACATAGTTCTTTTGTGCCAAGCCAATGGCGTTCCATTCAGTTATCATTTTGAAATAACAGCAGATAGGAAAATCATAACCAAAGATAATAAACCAATATTGAATGTTTTTAATGAGATCACAAAGCAAATGGAAAAAGAAAATTCAGAAACCGAGCATTCAGATGATGGGGAAGGTGAGTGAAATTGGAATGTCAGATAAAAGGTTGTAGTTCATTGGCTATGAACAAGATTGAAGGCGGTTATGCCTGTACAGAACACCATGAACAGATAGTTAAACATCTTAAAAAAGGTGGAAATCCAGATAAGATACGGTGGAAGCGTGGATAGATGAAAACAATATATGTATCTTTAGCAGAGTATAACCGAATGTCCAAAACAATGCGTTTCTTGTACGCTTTAAGGCACAATTTGAGGGTTTTCGTTACACTTGCCGATATTGGTGAGGGGCTGACCTAAATGGTTCATATAGGCGGTTATGGGCATCCTGTAAGACCAATTATTTTATGTGATGGTGATTGATTAGATGCCGAGAGAACTTAAAGTAGGAATGGTACTTTGGTCAGTACGTGGCGATTATGAGTATGGTAGTTCATTAGAGGAATGGGTGATCCGTTCAATCAAGTGTGCAAGAAGATCAAGTAGGAAATGGCTTACTCCACACATAAAAGAAAAGGGGGCAATGACCGTTTTTTTAGTACAAAAAAATAGTTCTACATGGGTTAAGAAATCAAAGAAACATTTTGATTATGGTTGGGATAATTCAATTCCAGATCTATATCGCAAGTCATTCACTATTTCAAGTTATGAGGAAAAAGGTTTACCCAATGACTTATCCTTTTCTAAATCGGGGGCATATCTTAATCACATAAGGAATTTAAAAAGTAGTCTTGAACGAACAAAGAAGTATCGTAAAAAACACATTGCTGATGGTGATTCTGATGAAGAAATTAAGATGTGGGATGAAATCATATCAAATACAATTAAACATATTGAAAAAATGAAAAGAAAACATAAAAAAGTGAAGGAGTTGAAGAAATGAACCCCAAATATGAAGAATTAGCAAAAACTATTGAAGGTCGAACAGGTTTTGGAATAATGAACAAGTCCGAGATAAAAGATGATAAATCTGCAAAGCGGATATTTCGTGAGCATCTGAATTGGGTATTATCTAATTCAGAAGATGCTAAAGTATATTGTGATGGATTAATTGATAATGAATTAGGGGTGGACTAAGGAGTGATAAAATGGCAATGACAGGCACAAAAAACTATCCTGAAATGAGAATGTGGGATGAAAGTTTCACAGATGAACACATTAATAATTTAAAGAAACTGGAAAGTATAACCAGTAATGAGGATCAGGGGAAATAATCATGGGAAGGCATGGAATGAAATATTGTTTGTTATGTAACCCTGATGGTAATGGAATTAAGGGGGATACTGGCACAGAAGCAATTGGTAAATATTTCTTGGAAAAAGAACCAAACCAATGCACAAATGGGTGGATTCCAGTATGTGAGTATTGCATAAGCACAGTACCATTCTATGTAAGTCCATTACCAAAAGCAAAAAATCATCCATATTGGGTAAAAATAAAAGAAAATGAGGAACTGGAAAAGAAGTTATCGGGGGGCAGTTTCAAACATGATTGGGATAAAGTGAATCTTATAACAAAAAGAGATAGTAGCGGATTGTATGACCTTAGAAAATGTACTAAATGCGGTCTTGAAATAAAATGGCGTGGATTAGGTTGTCCAGCAGATAATGGCTGTACAGTTGAGGATTCCGACACAGAGGGATGATGGAAAATGCCAATAGCAGAAGAATGTTTAAAATGTTCAGATTGTGGTGGTCATATTGTTAAGTGTGAAATATGTTTAGAACCAATTAAAAAAGGAGATTTGATAGAGTGTTCGGACAAAATAGAAACAAAAGATTGCAGACACGCACATAAACAATGTTTTGATGATAAATACCAAATTACCAAAAACCGCAATAAAAAGGAAGTGGAAAATGAAGAAGATTCTATTAGTTGATGTTGATGCAATAGCTGATAAAATACGCAAAAAGAAGCGAAAAAGATTTCCAAATATCGCCTTAATGAAAATATCTGCATGGCACAAGCAACAGGGCGATCAGGTATCTTGGGATGAACAAGATCCTGATATTATCTATGCCAGTATAGTATTCACCGAGAATAAAGATGCATTATACTTTTTACAAAATGACTATCCAAATGCAGAGATACATATTGGTGGATCGGGATATTCATTTGAAACATTACCTGAAGAAATAGACATGATGATGCCTGATTATTCTATCTATGAAGGCAAATATTCAATTGGGTTTTCGACAAGAGGATGCAACAGGAAATGTTCATACTGTTTAGTGTACAAAAAAGAAGGGAAGATAAGGAAATATATGGAGATTAAACAATTTCATGATCCAAAACGTAAAAATATAGTTTTGCTGGATAACAACATATTAGCCCTAAAAGGTTGGTTTAAGAAGAACATGGCTTATGTGAAGAAACATAATCTGAAAGTTGATTTCA
>JAGLYS010000192.1 GCA_023132105.1 Caldifarciminota bacterium | reverse complement strand
TGTTATCCGGAATGGGAATTATAAACAAACTTGAAATAGGTGACAAAACAACAAGATATGAAATTAATTATGGTAATGATAAAAAGCATTACCATTTAATTTGTGTAAGATGTGGAAAAGTTATTGATTATGAGGATTTGGAAGAAAATGAAAAGGAATCCGTAAAGAGAATACATAAAGATGTATATAATAAGTTTGGTTTTGATATTAAAAGTTATGAGGTGAAATATTTTGGAATTTGCAAAGAGTGTAAATAATAATTTTTTTTATAATTTATTGAAAATGGTTATCATTAATATAAATATTCTAACATAAAGGAGTTTATATGAAAATATTTATTACAGCTACAGGCAATGATTTAAATTCACAGTATGATGAAAGATTCGGGAGAGCAAATGCATTCATGGTTGTTGAATCAGACACAATGCAGATTGAAAAGTATATGGAAAATGAAAACTTGAATGCAGGGCATGGGGTTGGTATTTTAACTGCTCAAATTGCTATTGAGTCCGGTGCCGATATTATTATAGCCAATAGAATAGGACCTAAAGCAATGTCGGTAATCAAAGGAACCGGTAAGAAAATTTATCAGGCAGAAGGTAGTACGATAAAAGAAGTTATTGAAAACTATAAAAATAGCAAATTAAAGGAGATTACATCATAGAAAATAATATGAAAATAGCTATTGTTTCGGGCAAAGGTGGAACCGGAAAAACTACGATTGCAACAAATCTTGCAAAATTGATTAATAATTCATTTTATGTAGATATGGATGTCGAAGAACCAAATGGCAGGTTATTTCTAAAACCTGAGATTGTTAATGAGGAAAATTACTATGTGATGATACCCGAAATTAATGAAGATAAATGTACTTACTGCGGTCTTTGTGCAAATAATTGTGCATTCAATGCATTGTCCATTATCAAATCGATTAAAAAAACCCTATTCTTTGAGGATTTGTGCCATCACTGTGGTGTATGTTCTTATGTATGTCCCGAAAATGCTATAAAAGAGGTAGATAAATGCATTGGGAAGATTAATTATGGGAAATTCGATAGTGAAAATATTAATTTTATTGAGGGTGTCTTGAATCTGAACGAAGCAACCGGAACTCCTATCATCAATGGAATATCACGATTGCTCAATGAAGAGAAGGTATATATACTCGATGCTCCTCCGGGGACTAATTGCCCTGTTGTTTCAGCAATCAATTCCGCAGATTTCGTTATTCTTGCCATAGAACCAACACCTTTTGGGATTCATGACGGTGAGCTTGCTTTAGAAATTGTAAAAGGTACAAATAAACCTTGTGGTGTGGTTATAAATAAATATAGTAATGAGAATCTGGATCGATTTATCAATAAAAATGAATTAAACATACTTGGTAAGATTCCGTTTAAGAGAGAAATTGCAGAGAGATATTCTAAAGGTGATTTATTGATTGATATGAATGATGATTTACGGAATGCCTTTATAGCAATTATTAAAAACATAAATAAATTAAATAGCAGGGAAATAAGATGGAAAGAGCAGTAGAAATCCTTATATTATCAGGTAAGGGCGGGACAGGTAAGACTACACTGGCAGCTTCATTAAGTAAAATAATCAATGATAAGGTTATTGTTGATGCCGATGTAGATGCAGCTGATATGCATATATTATTATCTCCTAAAACCGTCAAAAAAGAAAATTTCAAGGGTTCTGCAATAGCTCTTATAGATAGAGAAAAATGTAATAATTGTGGATTGTGTAAAACATTATGCAGATTTGATGCAATTGATATTGTCGGTGGTAAACATATAATAAATGAATACAAGTGTGAGGGGTGTACATTGTGTAAATTAGTATGTCCCGTATCAGCAATCACGATGGAAGAACAGATTGTCGGTGAATGGTATATCTCAAATACCGATTATGGAAAAATGGTCAGTGCAAGACTTATTCCCGGAGCAGAAAATTCAGGTAATCTTGTTACGATGGTAAAACATCAATCTCAATTAGTCGCAAGAGAGGACAAAGAGAGAAAGATAATTATTGATGGTCCTCCCGGGGTAGG
>JAGLYS010000191.1 GCA_023132105.1 Caldifarciminota bacterium | reverse complement strand
CTTGATTCAGTATTGTTTCAGGGTCTCTTGCCCCTTATTGTGGGATTGCTTTGTCGTTCCACTCCTCGCAATGACAATTTCCCGAATTTACAATTTTCGATTTATGAACTTGTAACTTGCCACTTGATACTTGCAACTGGTATATGTCCACACCTATCTACTATAATAGGGAATTGGCACTTGACAGTTTGGAATAATAAAATATAATCAAATAAGGAAGTAGTTATGATTGATAAAGAATTTATTCAAAATTTAAGAGAAAGAGTAGAAGGAGATCCATCTTCAATTCTTTTTGCGAAACTAGGAGATATGCTCAGACAGAATAAAGAGTATGAAGATGCGGTTAATGTATTAAAAAGGGGTTTGGATTACCATAAGAATTATGCAACAGCTCATTTTATATTAGCAAAATGTTATGAGGAACTGGGATGGCAAGATGATGCAATTCAAAAATTGGAAGAAACTTTACAATATGACAGAGATAATATAAGTGCTATGAAAATGCTAGCTGAGTTATTATACAATAGGCGTGATTATAAAAGAGCTTTAGGGAAGTTTAATGAACTATTGATTTTAAGCCCGGCGGATAGAGAAGAAACGAACAAATATATTTCTGATTTGGAAAATATACTAAAGAAGTTAGAAGAAGAACAAAGGGAAACGGAAAAGGAGATTAAAAAGGAGGAAACCAAAGATACGGAAATCATTGAAGAAAATAAAGAAGATGAAAATCAATTCAAGACAGAAGAGGATATGGATGGACCTTTAAAAAATGTTAGTGGAATAAGGGAATTGACATTAGATTCTTTGGATGTGGATATTGCAAATAAATCTACGGAGAATAAAGAGATAATTGAAAAGAATAAAGAGGTTGAAAATGTCGACAAAGATCTGAATGAGTTTAATACATTAACAATGGCTCAGGTTTGTATTAGTCAAAAACAGTATAAAAAGGCAAAAGAGATTTTATTGAACATTAAAAAAGAAAATCCATTTGATGATAAAGTAAACTCTTTAATTGCTCAAGTAGATAATATAATTAATGAAGAAAGTCAACAGATTTCAAACAGGGATGAAAAAGAAGAAATAACTCCTTCTGTTAATGAAAAAGCAATGAAATTGAGTGAATTATTTGAATCTTTAAATAAAAATGCTATTAAAAAGAGCAACGAGGATAAAAAAGAGAAAATAATAGATAAAGTAAATCATGAAGAAAATAGAGATAAGGTTGATAAGAAAGAAGTGAATAAATTTAAAGATTGGTTAAAAGGATTATAACGGAGGATTTATGGCGACAACATCTGATGTGAGAAAAGGTACTGCTATTAAAATTAATGAAAAAATATACTTTGTTGTTGAATTCCAACATGTAAAACCAGGGAAAGGAAATGCTTTTGTAAGAATGAAATTGAAAAATATTGAGACTGGCCAGGTAATCGATATGACACTCAAATCAGGATTAGATGTAGATATTGTGCGTGTAGAAAAGAGAGAAGTGCAATATCTCTATAGCGATGAGAACCATAGTTATTTTATGGATAATAAAACATATGATCAATATTTGATAGATAATGATGTAGTTAAATATGAAAGATTATACCTTATTGAAGGTTATGATGTCGTAGGGCTATTTGCCGATGAAAAGTTTATGGGTATTGAATTGCCATTCTTTGTGGTTTTGGAGGTTAAGGAAACCGATACGGGCATAAAGGGAAATACTGTTCAAGGTGGAACAAAACCTGCTACATTAATTACTGGTGCTAAAGTGAATGTTCCTCTTTTTATAAATATCGGAGATAATCTTAAGATAGACACGAGAACTGGTGAATATGTCGAGAGAGCTTAGAGAAAACTCTCTTCGTTGCCAGAACCACCCAATGTATAAATATATAACTCTTTAAATAACTGGTTATTAACGATTTCTTTATTTCTCTCAAAATAATCAGCAAGTATTTTATCAGTTTTTGAAATTCTATTGGAAAGTTCAGAAGCTATTACATATAGGATTTTGACAGCAATAGAGGGATGATTTTTCATAATATCTTTCAAATTCTCTCTTGAAATTGTATAAAATATTGATTTTTCTTCTGCTCTTATAGTTGCCGAACGCTTTATTGATGAAAGTAAAGACATCTCTCCGAAGAAAGCACCCTCTTTAAGTGTAGCTAATACCAATTTACTGCTTTTATCAAGTATACTAACTTGAACTTTACCACTTAATATAATATACATTTTCTCCCCTTCGTCACCTTCTTTAAAGATTTCAGTTCCTTTAGGAGCAGTGTTTTTAGTCAGGTGTTCACTTAATTTTACAATTTCTTTGGGACTAAGATATTTAAATAAAAGAATTTGAGAAATATCCACAACTTACCTCCATTGTAAAATACTATATAAAACAATAAATCGGATTGGGGATTTTGTCAATAGATATAAAAGTTTACCTTATTTTTCCTGTCCTCCCTTAATGGTTGGCAATTGACATATTTATTATTTCCATTCTTCTCTTTTATATTGCAATATTCAATAATTTATTATATAAGTATGAATGAAATGTTTTTCATTTGTTGGTTATTCAAATAGTGGAAAAACAACATTAATTATTGAAATCGCTAAAAAATTAAGAGATATGAATTATAAAATTGCCATAATAAAGCATTCGGATAATTATATTAAAAGAGAAGTTCTTAAGGATACAACAAGATTCTTGAATGCAGGTATTGATTCCGTATCATTTTTAGGTAAAGATGGATTTATAAACTATCATATCGAAAGCAATTATGATATATCCGAATTACTATTATACTATGAAGATATGGATTATGTCCTTATAGAAGGGGGAAAGAACATAAAGGGAATTAAAAAAATATGGATTGGCAATGTTGATGATGATATAAACAGAGAAGAAATTGTAGCAGTAGTAAAAGGAGAAAATACAAAATGGAAGATTCCTTTATTAAATATAAAAGATGTTTCAAAGCTTGTTTCCTACTTATTATCATTATAATCTGTCTGTATAATAAGGTTTTAGGGGAGGAATCAATAATTAGATATCCGAAGTTCGGTATAAATGCATGCAGGAAATCGACAGACACAATTTCAGTGCATTTCAAGGAAGTTCCCGATAGTTTTAAGATATGCAATAATTCAATTTCATCAAAATGGTACAAACCGGATACATTTAAAATATATAAAATAGAATTCAGTAATATAAAAGAAGGAATATACAATATTACTTCCATAATCGGAGAGAAAACCGTGATTGAAAAACATTGTATTTCAATCAAAGATAATAATAATTTCAAGGATTTCATAAGAGTAATTTTTATTACTGACTGTCATATAGGATTTAGACATACAGCAGAGAAATTGGTAAAATGGGTTGATATAATAAATAAAGAGAATCCTGATATCGTAATTTTTGGCGGGGATAATATTGAGTATAATAATTCTAATTATCTCGAAGAGTTTATGAAAATAACAGAAAATATAAAATGTCCATTTTTGATGATTTCAGGAAACCATGAACATCATAATTTTCTAAAAATGTCTATTGGCAATAGAACATTCAAAGACAGAATAAATGAGAAGGATCACTTTCATGAAGCAATATTTCCACTGAGCATTTACCTTTTTGATACAAGAAGCGATAATTATTTTCTTCCGTCCAGGTGTAAAGGTCCCTCATCCGTAGATATAAAATGGGCTGATAATTTATTAGCAAGTGATAATTATCCTTATAAAGCTTTTGTTATGCATGGACCTCCCGTAGACCATACCGAACTCAATCAAAGAAATAACGATGCTATTCTCACTATAGCAGAAAAGCATAGTATTGATTTTATCTTATGTGGACATACACATAAGAGTGTTATATATGATAAAAATATGAAAATGTATAATTTAATAGATAGAAAACAAAAGCCACTCATTATTCAAACAGGAACATGTTGTAAAACATTTATTCCATTTGCAGAAATAAGGCGAATAGATTTTTACACCAATAACGATTCTATCAGCAATAAAATATTAAAGTTAAAAGAAAATTAAATGATAAAAGTATATTTTAAATATTATATAAGAAAAATATTGAAATCTTGTTTTACCTATTTTTATCTTATAGGAATTCCTATATATGCTTTAATATTTAATCTTTTTATTAAAACAAATATTGTTATAATAAATTCGTCAGCTATACAGAAGAATTCCTATCTTAATTTTCAGGCTTTTTCAATTAATATTATTTCGTTTTTCACAGCAGGATACCTCATTGGAATTTCTTCATCCATATTAAAAGACAGGTATATAAAGTATGAGAGGAAATTTCTTGAGGAGGTAATGAAAATAGTCGCAATAGTGCTTATAGCAATTGTATCTCTTATCCCTTATATTGCTATGTATCTTATTACTCTTGAAACAAATAAGTTTGGTTATGATAGTAATGTTTTTATACTCCTTATTTCTATATTATTGATGATTTTAATGATAACATCACTGATAGGATTGCTTGCGAATTTTTTATCAAAAGGATTTCTCTATTTTTTTAGTTGGGTGTTTTATCTGGGGTCTTTACTACTCCCATTTATGTATAATTACACAACTAAATATGATATTCCTGTAATTATTAGAGGAATAATGAGTTCGGTAATAAAAATACTTCCCCCATTTTTACCTTTGCTTAATGTGATAGAAAAAAGTGGAATAGTAGGGATATATTACGCGGTTAGGTATACATTAATAATATTTATATTAATATTTGTTTATACAGAGGGCATTAATTTTGTTGAAAAAAAATTACATATTAGCAATAGATGAAGGAAGAAAAAGTGTCGGAACAGCCATTACGGATATATCCGGTAAAATCCCATTCCCATATAAAACCGTAAGGCGAAATCAGGCTCTAAACTTTATATCTTCAGTTGTCAAGGAGAGAGAAATCGTACTTGTATTGATTGGTCTTCCTTTTAATGTTGATGGCAGCAAAGGGTTTCGTTATATTGAGGTAATCAAATTTGCCAAATTAATAAAAAAGGAATGTAATGTAATTGTAAAAGGAATAGACGAACGTTATTCAACCGAAGATGCAAAGGAATTATTAGAGAAAACGCCAGGTAAAAAACATTATGATATGGATTCTATATCCGCCTATGTTATATTAAAAAGATTTATTGATAATGAAAAGACTATTGATATATAGTATTGCTATTTTGATACTGCAAATTGGTTGTAGTAGAAAAGAAAAAATAGTTTATGTAACTATTCCTAAGGGTGCAAATATCTCTTCAATTGCACATAGATTGAAAACAAAGAATGTGATTTCGAGTGAAAATACATTTAAAATCATAGTAAAATTAAAAGGAAAAGAGAAGAGTATAAAATCAGGAACATACAAATTTAAAAGGAATATGTCTGTATTTAAGGTGATTGAAATGCTTTTAGAAGGAGAAACAGAACAGATAAAAATCACGATACCCGAAGGATACAATATTAGAAATATAACGAAGCTTATTGAGAAGTATTTAAACATTAAAAAATCAATATTTATTAATTATGCTTATGACAAAACAGTATTAAAGAAATATGGGATTAAAGGGGAATCGCTTGAAGGATTCTTATTCCCGGATACATATAACTTCAGTAGATTTTCAAATTTGGATGAAATTGTAAAGGTTTTAATTAATCATTTTAATGAGGTTTATGAAGAGGAATCAGCAAGATATGTATATAGAAAAAATAATACCCGAATGAATATAATTACTATGGCATCACTAATTCAGGCAGAAGCAAAATTTACATCTGAAATGCCAATGATTGCCAGTGTTTACTACAATAGACTTAAGAAAGGATATCGCCTTGAGTGTGACCCGACAGTAATTTATGCTATGGGATATCATAAGGAACGACTTACATATAAAGATTTAAAATATAAATCTCCTTATAATACATACATATATTACGGACTTCCCCCGGGACCTATCTGCAATCCGGGGAGAATGGCAATTAGAGCAGCATTATATCCGGCACAAACAAATTATCTGTATTTTGTTGCTGATGTCGATGGTCATCACCTGTTTTCACTAAGTCTGAAAGAACACAATAAGAAGATTAGAATTGTTAGAAATCGTAGGAAATCGCTCCTGAAATAATAGAACTTGCGATATTACTCAACGAAGAAGTAGCTATAGACATTGATAGAGTATAATTGGAATTATTTAAGTTAAAAATTGGTCCTATTCCATATACAAAATTCCCAAAATATGCACAGTCAAAAAGTACTCCAACGGAGAATTGTTTTGTTATAAGATAACTAATATCATTTCTCATTAGAATAAAATTGTTTTCCAGTAAATGATGAGATTTATAGCTTCTTATTCCCCAAAATCCTGAGATATTGTGTTTTTCTATATCAACAAATTCTATATTCGGGTAATTATATATAGTAAAATTTTCGTTTCTAAATAGAATATTATTTAAAAGCAATTCTGAGTTTATAAAAGCGTTTATTGACAAATAATAATCGCGATTGTTATCATACCCATATATATAAAATCGCAAATTAGAATATCCTATACTTAATAATTGTGAATATATAATATATTTTTTAAATATATTATTCATACCACCAATACTAATGAAACCAAAACCAAGACCTGTGCTATATGATGAAGAGGATTGATACATTAAAGATAAATTCAAATCATACAAATATTCGCTTGTATCTCTTCTTTCGTATTTTATCAGAGAAGATATTCCATAATCAGAATAGTTTATATTTTTCAATATGGTATTAATAGTTATATTCATAATATGTCTCGAAGAATAATAATCAGCAATTAAATATGCAGATCTTTTAAATAGATTATTTGTATGAAATTGTATATTACCTGTTAGGTTATTAACAGAGTAATTCAAATTACCTTTTAATGTTGATTTGAAATTTGATTTTATAGGAATATAAATGTTAAATATTTTTTCTTTCTTGAAAATCACAAGACTTTCCACTGATACAACAAAAGATATATTTTCTATTTTATAAAGAAGAATTTCAATCGATGATTGATTATATGACTTATCAATTATATCCTTTTTCCAATGTCTAACATAGTTAATAGATCCTATATCATTGGAAACAATATCATTAACAATCATATGTTCCCCTTTTTCAATGTTAACAAGAATATCTAAAGTATCGAACCGAATATTATTTTCTATTGTAATTTTTGCGAATGGAAATCCATGGTCATTGTAATCATTGATGATTGTTTGAGATATATGAGATACTTCTTTCAAAGATATATTTTTGCTTTTTGCTTTTTCAAAATAGTGATACAATAATTCCGTATTGCATTTGACATTTCTTAGATAATATTTTCTCAAGGGGGAAGAGCAGTCCGTAAGGAACAGACTGCTACTGATTATTAAAATATACAGTATCTTCAACTGTAAATATAATTTTATATATTTTAAATTTATTGAAAAGAATAATACTATCTGGGTATGTGATTTTTACAGTTAATTTTGTCCAATCTGCATTTATCTGTACATTATCATAGGGAATATTTATATTTTTTTCATCAAGAAAAGTGTTTATTTTATCCCTTAATTTTTCCTCTGTAGCGGCAGTACCTTCATATGTCAATTCCGTACCAATACGATCTTTTAAATCTGCACGCTTTACCCTTATTCCTATAAATAAAATACAAGTATATATTATAAGTGCAATTATTGAAATTGTTATTAGTGTCCAGAAGAATTTCATTATTCAGATCACCATCCTTCCTTTTGCTTTCTTTCTTCATCCTTCCTTTCATTTGCGTATTTAATTCTTTTATTCGAAAAAGCATTCCAGTTCGGATCGTTCTTTGTAAGTGCTTTTCTATAATATGATATAGCAGTATTCCAATTTTTCGTATGGAGATATGTTTCTCCCTTCAAAGCCAAGACAGCAGCACTGTTCGGATTAATTTTGTATGCTCTGTCAAGCACTGTGCGAGCTTCTCGATATTTTTTCAGTTTATATATATACATCTGTGCATAAAGGGTATATGCAGGTTCGCTTTTTGGGTTTACCTTAATTGCTTTTTCGAAATATGATTTAGCAGTATTGTATTTTCTTAAATGTTCATAAGCTTGTGCAATTCGTGTATATATAGGGGCAAAGTTAGGAGATTTTTCCGAAACTATTTTAAATACTTCAATTGCTTTATTGTATTGTTTCGCTTCGATATAAGCATCACCTAAATCCAATTTTATTTTTATATCATTAGGGTGTTGTACAGATAGCCATTCAAGTATAGGTAAAGCTTTTTCATATTCATTAACTTGAATACATGCTTTGCTATATGCAATTGCGAATTCTTCCTCTTTTGGTTTTAATTCATAAGCTTTTTTATAGAAACTTAATGATTCCCGTATCTTTTCACATTTTTCGCAATTGAAACCAAGTCCGAGATATGCATAAGCATAATTAGGATCTATTTTCAAAGCTTTATAATACATACTATTCGCTTTGTCATAATTGCAAATATTGGTATAAAATCTTCCTAATGAATAATAAAGTTTGGTGTTATTAGGGGATATTTTCATTGCATTTAAAATGGTCTGTTCGGAAGCATCATTCAATCCCATATCAAAATATACATGAGATAATAATATATAAGCATCGATAAATTTGATGCTATCTTCAATAGCCTTTTTTAACATTATTTCAGCATGTTGGTAATCTTTGTTTATATAGCTTGTACATCCTATATCATACGATTCATTTGGGTTTCTGTGTCCGGTATCTTCAACCGTACCAATTCCTATACCTGTTTCAAGTGTATCCTCAAATGTAATATCATTAGTGCCTTTGTTTCCCTCAGTTGTTGCACAACCTATATACAAAATTGAGAAAGTCAGAATTATTAATAGGATTATTTTCATAGAACCCTCCTATTTCCTTTTTCTTCTTGCAGCTTTTTCTGCTTTTAATTTATTCTTTCTAATAGCTTCTTCAAGGGCTATTTTGTCCTTATCTCTCAATTCCTTTGTCTTGATCGGATCTTTGAAGGATTTTGTTCCCTCGGATAACATAGTATGTGATTTGTCATTTGCCTGTACCCAAATGTAATAGGTTTTTAAGGAATCAGGTGTTTCATAATGGATTTTTTTATTATGAAAAGCATTAACTACATCAGTGTTCCATTTATCAACTGTATTGCCGGCTGTATCTGTTGTTGTAAAAAATTCACCGATATATTGTTTTAAATCAGCTCCATCAGGTGGGAAAGTTATATTATCGAGATAATACCTTTCCAAATTATTTTTAACATTTGATAAGTTTCTTTCTGCTTGCTTGATTTTAGCTCTGTCGCTAAAATTATCGTATTTTGTACATCCTATTAGAACCAAAACTGCGAATAACAATATGAGATATTTCTTGTTTATTTTCATCTTACCTCCTATATTAACAAAAAGTGGAGCTAACGGGATTCGAACCCGTGGCCTTTTGACTGCCAGTCAAACGCGCTCCCAGCTGCGCCATAGCCCCTCTGAATTTATTTAAAAAATATATAATATTTTTTATTGTATGTCAACACCAATATGACTTCATTGATGTTACAATGCTAAAATGTCACATATTAACCAGTTTAAGGAGAGAATAGAGGATTAAATCCATTCCTTCCAGTATTCTTCTTGACAAAAGATAGGATAGTGATATATTTCAATCACATATAACAGGAGGTATGAAGATGAATAAAACAGATATTTTAATACTTGGTGGAGGTCCGGCAGGGATTATTACAGCTATGACAGCTAAAGGATATTATCCGGAGAAAGATATTACAGTTATGAAAAGCGTAGATGCCGGTGTAATACCATGTGGTATTCCTTATATGTTTGCTACACTTGATGACCCGGATAAAAATGCATTAAAAACAACCGGTATTGAATCAAAGGGCATTAAAGTAGTTATTGATGAGGCAATAGATGTAGATAAAATAGATAGGATTGTGAAAACAAAATCCGGAAATGAATATCAATATGAAAAACTCGTAATCGCTACCGGTTCGAAACCCATTGTACCACCAATAGAGGGGATTGATAAAATCGGGGTATATCCGATTAAAAAGGATTTAATCTACCTCAAGAAAATGGTAGAGAAGGCAAAAGCTGTAAAAAATATTGTTGTCATTGGTGGTGGATTTATTGGTATAGAAATGGCCGATGAGGTTGCCTCTCTTGAAGATAAAAATGTTGCAATAGTTGAAATGCTTCCTAATGTTTTACTTAATGCCTTTGATGATGAATTTTGTGAAGCAGCTGCAGATAAATTAATAGAAAAAGGTATTAAACTTCATTTGAATAGTAAAGTTGTTGAAATTGTTGGAGCAGATAAAGCCACAGCAGTAAAATTGGAAGATGGCACTGAATTGCCGGCTGACATGGTAATTCTCGGTATTGGAGCAATACAGAATATAGAATGTATTAAAAAATGTGATCTTCGAATTGGAAGAGGTGGTGGTATTTGGGTTAATGATTATATGAGAACAACAGATAGAAATATATTTGCTGTAGGTGATTGTGCCGAGAAAAGAGATTTTTTTACAAGGGATCATTCACCCGTAATGCTTGCTTCGACAGCAACAGCAGAAGCAAGAATCGCCGGAGCAAATCTATACGGTATTAAAGCAATAAGAACAAATCCCGGAACGATTGCAGCATTTTCAACATATATAAACAGGTTAGCATTGGGATCAGCAGGTCTTACCGAAAATACTGCAAAGGATGAAAAATTCGATATTGTTGTTGCAACTTCCGAAGCACCTGATAAACATCCGGGAGCTATTAAGGGAACAGAAAAAATTGTTGTTAAACTTATATTTAGTAAAAATACAAAAGTTCTTCTTGGTGGACAGTTAAGAGGTGGGATCTCAGTAGGCGAATTAATTAATGTGATAGCTGTTGCTATTCAGAAAAGAATGACTGCAAATGAAATAGCAATGCTTCAAATTGCTACTCATCCGAAGTTAACTGCTGCACCAACAATCTATCCAATAATTACTGCTGCACAGAATATTGCTAAACTATAATTTCATATAGAAGAAAGACAGGATAAATTGATATCCTGTCTTTCTTTATAAGCAGAATAAAAAATATGTTATATTATATATGGAACAGGATCAGAAATATCTATTGCTTTAAATCCTTGCAATCTAAGTTTACAACTATCACATTTTCCACAAGCTCTTCCTTTCTTATCAGGATTATAACAGCTTGAAGTGAGCGAATAGTCAACATCAAGATCAATGCCGAGTCGAATAATTTCAAATTTTTTTAAATCGGAAAGTGGTGTATGAATCTTGATTTTTCTATTTAAATCTACCAATTTTGTTCCAAGTGTTAAAGATTTTTCCATAGATTTGATAAATATGTTCCTACAATCAGGATATCCGCTATAATCAAGCATATTAACACCGATAAATATATTTTCTATATTTTGTACTTCTGCCCATGCCGAAGCAATTGACAGGAAAATTATATTTCGAGCAGGAACATATGTTATAGGGATAGCATTACCAATATTTTCAAGGCTATGTTCCGGAACATCTATATTGTCAGTAAGAGCAGATCCCCCTATTAAATCCAATGGAATGGGAAAGATTAAATGTTTAATATTATATTTCTTTGTTGTTAAAATAGACTTTTTAATTTCAATATTGTGTCTTTGACCATAATCAAATGTAATCGCAGAAACAATATAGCCCTTATTCAAAGCATAAACCAATGTTGTTGTTGAATCCAGACCACCGCTTAGCAATACAACAGCTTTTTTATTCATATTTATAACACCCGTATGCACCGTTAAAATCCGGAAAATCTATTCGTTTTACATCTAAACTTAAACCAGTAGATAAAAAACTGATTACAGCACTGTTATTTGCCACACCACCGGAAACAAATATAGTATTACTATTATATTTCCGTATCATAGGAATCAATCTCCTGGCAACAGCTTCATTAATACCAGCTGCAATATTTTCAATGCTATTATCTTCAAAGAATTTTCCCAATACTTCCGATTCCCCAAATGTGGTACATGTCGAATCGATTCTTATGGGATTTTTCACCCTGCTTGAAATATCATTAATCGATAAACCGAGTATTTGTGCCATATTCTCAATGTATCTGCCACTTCCCGCCGCACATTTGTTATTCATTTGAAAATCAACAACATTACAATCGGATATTTTTATTACCTTGGTATCCTGTCCTCCGATATCAACGAGAATAAAGTTTTTTTCTCCCGTAGATTCCATAGCTCCTACTGCGTGGGCTATTATTTCAGAGATTGTTTTCGTAGTTTTAATGTTAGTTGCAAGTTTTCCATAACCGGTAGCAATTATTTCATCCGGATGATATCCGTTGAATAAATCATTATTTTCAATCTTTAACATATCATTATCCGAAGATAAATAGTTTTTAAAAAAGGATATTGTATCAATTTTCTTTCTAATAGGATCTCCGTTAATTTCAAAATAGATTTTTATACTTCTACTGCCTATGTCAATTCCAGCTTTCATAATTTCCTCAACATTTCAATGAATGCTTCAATTCTAATTCTGGTTCTAACGCCTGTTTTTTCTGGTTTGTCTCCTTCTATTGTCAAGATAGGAATATTTAATTCTTTTCGTAAAATAACATCTTCGAGGGTTCTATAACAGAATGATTGAACATAGTGAATAAGACCTTTTATTTTCCTCTTTTTAATTTCTGTCTTAATATCTTCTATCCTTAAAAATATACTGTACGGATATGTATAATCAAGATATTGACTCACTATATCCTTTTGGTATGATGGCATAGCAAACTGTCTTTGCAATTCATTGAAGACGATATGTCCTCCAAGATTCTCAACTGTCTCATAAAAATCGGTGAATATAGGAGGAACACCCGCATATCCCAGTCTTATGTAATCATTATAAATGGAGGTTTTTTTGTCTATTTCATTTATTCTTGTTTTTAAATTAGTATAAAATTTATCGGGATTTCCATTAAAATCGCTAGAAGAAATAAGCCAAATATGATTTTCCTTACCTGATATTTTAGATTCGGAATATGTATTTTCATCAAATTTATGAAGCAATTGCCTTATTTTATAGAATTTTTCTCGTACTATATCTAAATCAACTTTAACAACATTAAATCTTTTCATTAAACTGCTAATTTCGAAAGATATATGTTCTCTATCATGAATAAACGGATATGCAAAAGGTATAGTGTTTACATTCTCATAAGTGTATAGTTCCATTAAAGCATGAGTATTACTACAATCCCCTTCGGTAACAGCAATAACTGTTCTTATATCATTATCTAAAGCTGCACTGTAAAGACCTTTTATCCAGCCACAATAAGTTCCGGGAAATCCTGCAATTTCAGCTTTTTCATAATAATCCATAGGTAATCTGGATTTTATATAGAGGTTATTTAAATCACATAATTTATAACCGGCAGCATATATTACTTCAGAAGGTATCGTAGATGTTATACCGATAACTCTATTCATATTTCCATTTCAACACAAGCATAGGTATTGTGAAGGTGTATACTTTCAAGATTTAATGATTCTACCTTTAGCCAGGTGATTTTTCCATTTTTTTTCAATTTCAATACGGCTTCTCTTACAATGTCTTCTGCAAATCTCGGATTATTATATGCGTGTTCTGTTACATATTTTTCATCTTCTCTTTTTAAAAGAGGATAAATCTGAGAACTTGCACAACTTTCAGCTATCTCTATCAATTCCTCAATCCACATGAATTTTTTAGTTCTAACGGATATTGAAAGGAATGATCGTTGATTATGAGCTCCGTGATTGCTTATCTCTTTTGAACAGGGACACAATGTTGTGACGGGTATTTCAACATTTATAACTATATCAGTTATATTACTGTTTTTTGTGCCAATAAATGTAACTTTATATGGCATTAATGAAGAAATATGTGAAATGGGGGCACTTTTTGTCATAAAATAGGGGAATGTGATTTTTATATGTGCTGATTCCGCATTGAGTGAATTTCTAACATTCTCAAGTATATCCGGAATGGCATCGATGTTTATTGAGGACTTATAATTGTGAATTATTTCAATAAACCTGCTCATATGAGCACCTCTGAAATCATGAGGCAGGTCAACACAGAGGTCAATATCACATATTGTATGTTGTGATGAACTATCTCTATCCAATAATGTTATCGGATATTTTACACTTGTAACACCAACTTTGTTTATGGCTATTTTGCGTAAATCGTTTTCGTTTTGTATATCTTTCATATTCCTCGCTCTTTGTTTTTCCAAATAATCTTGTGTAATTGGAGATTCAATCTGATATTTTCATCTGAATCCAATATCCATTTTGCCAGGAGTGAGGGTTTGAGTATATTGTTAACAGGCGAAAAATTTACCTTACATCTATTATCTATTATATTTCTAACAATATCGACACTCCAAATAAAATCATCATAGTTTAAGATTGTGAATTTTACTTCGTCAAAGGAACGAAGTTTTCTAATATTTTCCAAATTATTAAACTTAGCCATATTGCTTGATGGGGTTTTGATATCCATCATAACTATTGTCGAATTGCCAAGAATATTATCAATGGGCATTGAACCATTTGTTTCAATTATAATTATTTTATCTGTCTTTCCAATTTCCATAATTAAATGTTCTATCCCTTTTTGAATCAACGGTTCTCCACCTGTAATTATGATATATTTTTTATTAGATCCTTTAATCAATTCTATTATTTGCTCGGTTGAATAAAATTTACCTTCACTATATGCATACTTCGTATCGCAATAATTACATCTCAGATTACATCCTGTAAATCTGATAAAAAGTGATGGAAAACCTGAAAATGTTGTTTCTCCTTCAATCGATTCGAAAATTTCATTTATCTGGAATATATGTTGCAGCATAATCGTCTGTTTCAAACACCTGTATAAGATTAATTTCCAATTCAGGTAATCTTTTTTTAAGTTCAAATGAAAAGTATATTGCAATATTTTCAGCGGTAGGATTTTTATCGTTGAAGTAATCGATTTCATTTAAAACTTTATGGTCAAATTTGTCTGAAATTTCATTTGCGATTTTCTTTAATTCTTTAAAATCAATAAGCATACCGGATTTATTTAACTTATTACCTTTTACCTCAACAATAGCCTTCCAATTGTGCCCATGCATATCCGAGCATTTACCAATATATCCATTAAGAAAATGAGCTCCGGAAAAGTGTGTTTCAACTCTAATAATAAACATATTTGCATTATACTTGTTTTATTTAAAAATTCAAGTTGAATTTATATTTATCTTGAAAAGATACATATAAAATGGTATAATTCCTCTATGAAGAAAGTAGTATTTGTTTTGCTTGTTATTATTATGTTTTTCTCTTCCTGCAAGAAAGGTAAAGAATCGGCAGATAAAGGCAATGTTACGAATGTGACATTCTGGCATGTTATGGGTGGACCTCTTAAAAAAACACTTGATAATATAGTAAATGATTTTAATAAGCAAAATACTGATATAAAAATAATTCCGATTTCAGTAGGTAGTTATAGTGCTCTTTCTCAAAAACTAATGGCATCGATAACAGGGAAAAAACCCCCTGTTATTGCTCAAGTATATGAATCATGGACATCTCAATTTTTGGAAGTAGGAGCAATTGTACCTATTCAACAGTACATTGATGATCCAGAGATAGGTATAGATACAGCAGAAGTAAATGATATTTTCCCAATACTAATATATGATAATACATTTAACGGGCAACTGGCCACCCTCCCTTTCAATAAAAGTGTTCCGGCATATTACTATAATGAAGAGAAGTTGCATGAACTTGGTTATAATGAATTTCCTAAAACATGGGATTCACTACTCATTTTATTGAAAAAAGCCACAAAGGATACAACCGGAGATGATTATCCTGATGTTTGGGGAACTGCGTTTTCAATAAATATGTGGCTTTATGAATGTATGTTGGTGCAAAATGGGGGAAAGATATTTTCGGATGATGGCACTAAATGTCTTGTCGGGAGCAAGGAGAGTATAGATGCACTCAGGTATTGGGTAGATCTTATAAAGAAGCATAAAGTAGCATATCTGACAACAGGCTTTCAGAATCAGGATGATTTCCTTACAGGAAGGGTTCTTACTGTTTCAGGTTCTATAGTATCATTACCATTTATGTTTATTGCAAATCCATCGTTTACATTAAGGATAAATCCTATTCCTCATGGGAAGACAGAAAAAGTGATTGTATCGGGAACCAATATTGCAATTTTCAATGATGTTTCCGAAGGTAAGAAAAAGGCTGCGTGGAAATTTATTAAATATTTTATGTCATCGGAGGTTCAAGCTATATGGTCTAATGGAACAAATTATCTTCCAATAAGAAGGAGTAGCTTTAAAGATAGTATAATGGTTGAAAAATTCAAAAAGTTCCCGGGATTATATGAAACATTTATGCAGATTGAAAATGCAGATATAGAACCAAAATCTCCATCATGGTTTATTGGCAGGACTATTCTTAACAGAAATGGTTTAGAACCAGCTATGAGAGGCAATGTTGATCCTGATAAATCACTGAAAGAAGCTGAATTTTTAATAAATGAAGAGATAAAAAAAGATTAATTATTCCAATATATAATCTGTTTTATTACACTTGTAAATAAAATCTTTGATGATTGTTTTGTTAAGAAGATTGGATTTAGCGAGCTTTTCTAAATTATTGGGATATTCTTCATGATCGATGAAATATATCTTCAAGGAATTTTCAATAATTCTTTTTCTATAGGAATAGGTATGAGGAGAATCGTAGAAGGAGATACTTTTTATTGAAGATGATGTTATAGACCTGATACCAAGATCAACAAGAATAACGATAATGATAATAATCGATGCTTTTACGATATTAAGTAAAATTGAAAAATCAAAAGATAATTTTGCTTTATTTTTTCTCTTTATCCTTGGTAATTTGTCAATTAAATTCATAAAATAAAGGTTATAGATTGCACTAAATGTTTTAAACCTACCTAAACCGCTTAATCTTATCAAATCCTCGATAGAACGGTTGTTATCTATTAGATTGAAAATAATATTTTCTTCCGGACCTACCTCATCAGTGTTGATTGTATAGATTACCTTTTTTAATACGATCCTTGAATCAGGGAATTCCTTATTTATCCGAGGCCATTCATCGATACGACGAATACTTTCAAGAATTAATCCCTGAGTATTGATAGAAACCTTTATTTTACTATCGGTGTAAATGGCAACATGAGGTTGGAAGTTGTATGTACCTTCTTGCCATTGCATTGAATTGTCCATTATTTCCTGAATTTTAAATTGTATAATGTCTCTTATGTCATTTTCAGATAATATTTTTTCTTTTATTAAAAGCTCATATATGTCTATACCACTTACTTTGTGTTCTTCGATTATATTATCATATGTTTCTCTATCTATTTTTTGAGAAGCTAAGATGTATGAATTTATTTTTTCAGCTTCATTGTTTTTGTTTTTGAGAGCAGCTACTATAAATCCCTTTTTAAATCCTATTGAAATTGTTTCATTGAAGTGTTCAATTGTCAAAACACCTGTTTTTGCTTGTGAGGCTATAAGCTGAAGAATGTCAGGTGTTTTAAATTCTCTTAAACTTCCTTTAAGCATGATGGAACTCCGATTCTTTTAATGATAAATAAATTAATTGTACAAGAACATAGATAAAAACAGTTAATCCGATAAACACATAATAAATAATCCCCTTTATCATAAGCGGGGTGGCAAATATATTCGTTATTAGATAATTCGAACTTGTTGCAATCATAAAATAAATAATAAATTGAAACAGATATAGTAATCCTCTACCCTGTTTTCCCAAATAGATTAGACCACCGCCTGGAATAATAAGATTTATAAAAAATCCGATTGTTTTTTTTCGGATAAAGTATCTAATCTTTAAACTTTCGATTATTTTAGCTTTTACCGTATCATTCGATACATTTACTATCCTTGAATTGCATTCTCTGCATAATTGGGTATTTTCGAAATAATCCAGTTCTTTTTCATATTCCCAATGACCACATACAGAACATCTTTTATACGGGAATAATTTCTTTTGTTTATTTGCCAGAATAGAAAGTATAATAATATATAAGAGAGCAATTACAGCAATCGGTAAAACATTAACTTTTAAGAAATAGTTATATAAGTGAATATCTTTAAAGACATACTTACTAAGCAATTTGTTCATATAGTATTCTGGAATATTGTCATCTATTAGAATTCTGTTATAATGATTTGTGCTGTTTTTTGAAAAATTGCTAATTTTGTCAAAATCCAATGAATATGCTTTTTCAATTTCTTCGGATGATTTATTTAACTGTAATTTCATTTGATAATATTGAGCTAAATTATAATGTAGTGATGCACTATTCGAATCGATTTTAATTCCTTTATTATAATATATAAACGCGCTGTCATACTGTTTTTCTAAAAAGAAAATATTTCCAATATTATTTATCAGAGAAACATCTGATGGCTTATATTTAAATGCTGTTTTATAATATGTTTTAGCAGAGTCTAAAATACCATTTTTCTTAAATGTAAATCCTAAAAGATAATTGTATATAAATGTATTACTCTTGTCTCTGCCCCTCAAATTATTGATATATTCTCTTGCATCATTGTTGCCCGGATTAACATTTAAATTTAGTACCGCGCTAATCTCGGAATCAGGAGAATATATTTTAAAATTAATAGAATCTCCTATTGTCGGTATTATCATTATAATCAGGACTAAAGCGATAAAAACAAATTCTCTTTTTCTTTTTGCAAGACAGATATATGTATTATAAACAAGAAAAACAATATAAATGTAAACAATATTATCGAACCATATGAAAGGAGAAATTAATAATAATATATATAGGACTCCATAGAAAAATCTGTTTTCACTTTTTATTAGTTTGGATATCTTTTTTGTGAGAAAATCCAAATTTGTAATATAAAGAACGGTAAGAAAGAAAAATGATGCATAAAATAACCCAAAATAGGCAATTCTTATAAGGGATGAATATACAAAGATTTTATTTCTGAAATCAGAAAAAGCATTTATTATAAACAGAGCTATGTCTTTAAGACTATTTAGTGGGTCTGTTTTTTGATGAATAATACTTTGAATCGAATATGATTCCAAATCGGATGAATTTAATTTTATAGCGATATTATCATAATGTGTTGCTTCTATCAAATTGCCTGATCTAATACTTTCAATTGATTTATACTTAAAATAAGCACATAAAAGTGGATGTGCAATTATCCCCTTATTCAAACTTACATCATATATGGAATTCAGTGTTTTTAATGCATATAATGAATTTCCCCTAATTTTAAAATATCTATAAAGGATTAAATTTGACCCGTAAGATTTAGCAGCAAGCATCAGAGATGAATCATAATATATACTAAATAATTTGTTTGATCCTGAAATTCTAAAGAATTCACCAAGTATATAATATCCAAATGGGTTTTCGTGATTTTGGTAAATAAAATTTCTTATATTATATTCTACTAATGACGAATCAATAAGAGAAAAATATTTTTCTCCTTCTAAAACTTCAAGAAATGAAGAATCCGCATAAAATGCCTTTTCCTTTAATATTGTCGATTTAATATAATCATCGATTAACAATTTGTCGGAGAATAAGGGGAAAGATATAAATATAATTAAAAGAAATATGACATAGGTGTTTATTTTAGTATTCATATAAATCAAAAATTCCTTTAAATGTTACTTTTACATTACCCTCTAGCGTTACATCCTTCACATCATTGTTAATATATTTAAAGT
Organism: Caldifarciminota bacterium; assembly: GCA_023132105.1. GTDB lineage: Bacteria > Hydrothermota > 32-111 > QNBC01 > QNBC01 > JAGLYS01. The sequence goes on along the minus strand of JAGLYS010000191.1, from coordinate 7,963 downwards.
CTATCTTTAGAATTTCATTTGATTTATTTATAGCATTTATTGGTGGATTTGTAAAGGATTTACAGTATGATACAATTGCAGCAGCGGTTGAGCCGGTTCCGCAGGAAAGTGTTTCACCTTCGATACCTCTTTCAAATGTTCTGATTAATATGTTATGTTTGTCTATAATCTGCACAAAATTGATATTTGCACCCTTTTTATCAAAACCTTTATAATCTCTTAATTTTTTTCCAATTATATCCACTTCAATGTTTTTAATATCTTTTACAAATAATATACCGTGTGGTACTCCGGTATTTATAAAATATACCTTTTTATTCTCTATTTCTTTGTCTATAATGGAGCGGGAATCAGTTACATTCAAACTTACATTAATAACACTATCGCTTATAGTGAATTGATGTAAACCATCGGATGCTCTGAATCTGCCTGATGCCGATGAAATATGTTCAAGATAAGCGAAATAAGCTGCAGATCTAGCCCCGTTACCACACATCATAGCTTCATTCCCATCGGAATTGAAATAGAACATTCTGAAATCATACTCACTGTCAGGCGAAATAATTATTAATCCATCCGCTCCAATTCCTGTATGAAATGAACATAAATTGTAAATCATTGATGAATTCAAATATTTTTTGATCGTGTTATTTATATCATTGATTAAAATAAAATCATTCCCAAGAGCAGATATTTTTGTGAATTCAATAAATGTTTTCATTGCAATTGTATCAATTGCAATAAGAGGATTTTAGGTTTGTTCGAATATATTTCCCCTTCATCAGTACCTCTTTTTGAGATTATCCATATAGTTCATTTCAGTTTTTAATCGTTGCTTCCTGTCTATTCTATCAATAATCAATATTCCATCAAGATGATCAATTTCATGTTGAACCGCTCTGGCTGCCAAATCCTTAAATACTTTTTTAACCTCTTTATTATATTCATTGTGATATTTTAAAGTAATTTTATCATTCCTTTCTATTTCAAGATATACACCCGGTAAGCTAAGACAGCCTTCTTCGTCTTTATTCTTATCTTTGGAATTTAATATAATTTCCGGATTTATTATATAAATAAGACCATCTCCAATATCCAGTGTAATAATTCTTTCTTTTAAACCAACCTGAGGTGCTGCAAGTCCCACACCATTATTTACATACATTATATTGCTTATCATTTTCAAATAATTGCTAATTTCCGGCTTACCTATATCCGTGGGTGGAATTTTCTCTTTTAAGATTGGATCAGGATAGTATCTGATTTTTAATAATGACATTATTACCTCCGTTTAATAAATTATATTATTTTATAAATTATGTGTCAAGAGTTGAAATTATATGTCTGTAACTATTTGCAAAATAGATAAACAAAATCTTGACAGTGATTTTTAATTCTGTTAAAATTAAAAGTAAGATTATGACTAAAAGATTAGGAGAATTATTAGTTGATAAAGGCCTGGTCACCAAAGGGCAAATTGATGAAGCTCTTCAGATTCAGAAAGAGAAAGGAGGCATGCTTGCAAGTATACTTCTAAATTTGGGGTATGCCGACAGAAAGACATTAGGTAGATATCTGAGCAAAGTAATGAATATAAAATTTATTGATATTACAACCGCTGATATAGATGATGCAGTATTAAATTTGGTTCCTCCCGATATTGCAATTAAATATATTGTTATACCTATAAGAAGGAGCGGTAATATTCTTAGTGTAGCAATGTTGGATCCGCTAAATTATAGTTTGATAGATAATTTAAAATTCACTACGAGTTTTGAAATCGAACCATTTGTCGGTATCGAATCGGATCTTGAAGAAAAAGTCAATGTTTATTATAAGAGTGCAAGTCAAATTGCTCAAATTTCTAATGAAGATGATATTGATATCGGGGTGGAGGATGTTCAGGTTATTGAAGAAGGTGAAGAAGAAAATGAATTCGAATTAACTGCTGCAAGTGAATCCGCTCCTGTGGTTAAACTTGTTAATAAAATTTTAATGACTGCAATTGATAAGAAAGCTGCTGACATACATATCGAACCTTATGAAAAAGAAATGAGAATAAGGTATAGGATAGATGGTATTTTGCATGAAATTGATAAACCGAGAAAAAGTTTACATAAAGGTGTTGTGCAGAGGATTAAAATATTATCAGTAATGGATATCACGGAAAAAAGAAGACCTCAGGATGGGAGAATTCGTTTGAATTTCAAGGGAAGACCTATTGATTTTCGTGTTTCGGTAGTCCCGACAATGTATGGTGAAAAAGTAGCTGTCCGTATACTTGATAGACAAGCGGTTTCATTTGATTTAAGTAAGTTGGGTTTTAGTAAAAGTATGATAAAAATTACCAGAAAAAATATTCATAATCCTCATGGTATAATTCTTGTCACGGGTCCTACAGGATCAGGTAAAACAACAACTCTTTATGCAATGTTAAATGAAATAAATGATATTGGAATAAATATCACAACAGCAGAAGACCCGGTAGAGTATACAATAGAAGGCATTAATCAGTTACAGGTAAACGAAACAATTGGATTGACATTTGCCAAAGCTCTAAGAGCTTATTTAAGACAGGATCCGAATGTAATAATGGTCGGAGAAATTCGTGATAAGGAAACAGCGGAAATAGCAATTAGAGCATCATTAACGGGTCATCTTGTCTTAAGTACAATGCATACGAATAATGCTTCCTCAACTATAACGAGAATTGTAAATATGGGTGTTGAACCTTTTCTTGTTGCTTCGACATTAAATCTCATTATATCGCAACGGCTTATGAAGAAAGTATGTAAGAATTGCAGGTATGAAGTTGAGCCGGATGTAAGCATTTTAAAATCAGCGATGATTGCCCCTAATCTATTGAAAAATTCAAAACTATATAAAGGATCCGGATGCAAAGAGTGTATGAATACCGGTTATAAAGGAATGGTGGGGGCATTTGAAATGCTTAGTGTTACACCGAAAATTAGACATGGGATACTTAGTAGAATATCAACAGCTGAGTTAAGCGAATTAGCTATTAAGGAGGGGATGATTACTCTCAGGGATGCTGCGATTGATTTGCTGAAAGAAGGCGTTACCGATTTGGAAAATGTTTTGAAGGAAACAACCACAAGATAATGAAAAAGGCAAAAATTGGTTTGTTGTTGTTAAAAGCAGGATTAATAAATGAGGAACAACTAAAAAAATCTCTTGAAATTCAGGAGGAAACAGGTAGGAAATTAGGCGGGATCCTTGCAGGGCTTGGTTTTATAACGAGATCGGAGCTTTTGGATTTTCTAAGTAATCAGTTTCATATTGCATCTGTTGACCTTAGAGCAATTGTTGTTGATGGCAATATTTTAAAAATATTACCTAAGGAATTAGTATATAGACACCAAATATTCCCAATCAAGAAGATTGGAAAGGTTCTAACACTGGCTATGGCTAATCCTGAAGACATAGATGCTATTGAAGAAGTAAAATTCGCCACAGGATGTCAGGTTAATCCCGTAATTGCAACTGCTGATGATATTGAACAAGCTATAATGGATTATTATGAAGAGATAGTAACGGATATCCAGACAATAGATGAAGAGGATATTGATATCGGAGATGATCTTCTTGGAGAGGGGTTCGAAGAGGGTGATTTGCAATTAATATCTTCCGAATTGGATGTTGACATTGGCAGAATCGATTCCAATAGTAAACCTATTGTTAATTATGTTAACTTTATGATTGCCGATGCCGTTAGAAAAGGTGCAAGTGATATTCATGTTGAAATATATGAAAATTTATTTAGGATTAGATATAGAATCGATGGTGTTTTAAGAGAGGTTTTAAAACCTGATTCAACAAAAAAATACTCTATAATTACAAGAATAAAAACGATGGCTGCACTTGACATTACCGATAGAAGACATACACAAGACGGAAGAATTAGGGTAAGTGTTGATAAAAATCCTATAGATTTGCGAGTATCTTCTATTCCTGTTATAAATGGTGAAAAAATCGTCCTTCGTATTCTTGACCAATCGAGTCTCATGCTCGATATGACATCCCTTGGTTTCGAACCTGATAATCTGAAGAAATTTAATAATGCAATCGGGCAACCTTATGGCATAGTACTGGTAACAGGACCTACTGGAAGTGGTAAATCAACAACACTTTACTCTGCAATGAGTAGATTAAATACACCTGATGTACAGATATTGACAGCAGAGGACCCTGTGGAGTATAATTTATATGGGATTAATCAAGTTCAGGTAAATCCGGAAATAGGATTTACTTTTGCCGAAGCGATGAAAGCGTTTTTGCGACAGGGACCTGATATTGTAATGGTTGGAGAAATTCGTGATTCGGAAACTGTTCAAACAGCTATTAGAGCTGCATTAACAGGGCATCTTGTACTTAGTACGATACATACCAATGATGCTCCGAGTACGATAAACAGATTAGCCGATATGGGGATCCAACCGTTCTTATTGGCAGCAGCACTTAACCTTATACAGGCACAAAGACTTGTAAGAAGAATTTGTTCTAATTGTAAGGCGGAGGTAAAAATTGACAAAGATTTATTAAAAGAAGCAAATATAGATCCTGAAGTATTTAAGGATAAACCTATCTACAAAGGAACGGGTTGTGGTGTTTGCGGAGGTACGGGCTATAAAGGAAGAGTAGCTATTACAGAAGTATTGGAAATAGATGCAAAAATGAGAGAATTGATTTTAAAAAGTGCCCCTACCGAAGATATTAAAAAAGAAGCGAAGAAAAGCGGTTTTAAAACATTAAAAGAAGATGGATTAGTGAAAATTTCAAATGGGTTAACAACGGTTGAAGAAATAATAAGAGAAACAGGCATAGAAGAATCATAATTATAGGAGGAATAATGGGTGTAGATGATTCTAATTATAATATTTCAGAAAAGGAAGAGGATAAGTTAACAATAAATAACTTATTATCCGAGCTTATTGCAAGAGGTGGATCAGATTTACATATTACGACAGGTTCATATCCTATGTTTAGAATTGACGGGGATCTTTTATCTGCTTCTAATTATCCAAGAATGACTGCGGAGCTTACAAAGAAACTTGCATATAGTGTGCTTAATGATCAGCAAAAAAAGCATTTTGAAATCGAACATGAACTTGATTTGTCATTTGGAATTCCAAAACTTTCTCGATTCAGAGGAAATGTTTTTATGCAGAGAGGAGCTGTCGCAATGGCAATAAGAGTTATCCCATATGAAATTAGATCATTTAAAGAATTGGGCTTGCCTGCAGTCATCGATGATTTATGCAAAACACCAAAGGGTTTAGTACTGGTAACAGGACCTACCGGGAGTGGTAAATCGACAACACTGGCTACTATGATTGACAAGTTGAATGGGGATAGACGCTCTCATATCGTTACAGTGGAAGATCCTATAGAATATTTATATAGACACAAGAAGTGCATTGTTAATCAAAGACAGGTTGGAAGCGACACAAAAAGTTTCAATAATGCTCTTAAATATGTATTGAGACAGGATCCTGATATTGTATTGATAGGAGAGATGAGAGATCTGGAGACAATCGATGCCGCACTTACTATTGCAGAAACAGGACATTTAACATTCGCAACATTGCATACTAATTCAGCTGCCGAGGCAATTACCCGTATAGTCGATGCACATCCGGCGAATAGGCAATCTCAGGTAAGAGCACAATTGGCATTTGTTTTAATTGCAGTAGTAACACAATCATTAATACCGAAAATAAGAGGAGGACGAGTATTGGCTGTTGAGATTATGACGGCAACACCAGCTATAAAAGCTTTGATAAGAGATGACAAAATACATCAGATATATAGCTTAATTCAGGCAGGAAGGAAATTTGGTATGCAAACATTGAATCAATCACTATATGATCTTTATACTACAAGACAGATATCACTTGAAAATGCATTAACATTTTCAAGAAATGTTGAAGAACTTGAACATATGATATCCGATCATTCCAGAGCATAGGAAGGGGGTCATAATGACTACTTATGTATGGAAAGCCAGAACAAGAGACGGGCAAATTAATTCCGGGGAAATAGAGGCAGTTAACGAAACCGAAGCATCTATAAAAGTTAGAGCAATGGATTTGATTCCTCTTTCGCTGAAAGAAAAACCCAAAAGCTTTTTTTCAGGTGAAATATCATTTGGAAAGCCAAAAGTAACAATGAGAGATTTGGCATTATTCACAAGGCAATTCTCTACAATGTTATCCGCAGGACTTAATATGATGGAGGGATTGAAAATTCAGAAAAAACAGGTGACAACCAAGGGGATGAAAAATTTGTTAACAGGTATTATCAGCGATATGGAAGGCGGTTCTCAACTCGGAGAGGCAATGGCACATCATAAGAATGTATTCGGAGAATTGTATGTTAATATGGTAAAGGCCGGAGAAAAAGGTGGTGCGCTTGATACGACTTTACCAAGATTAGCCACTTATCTTGAAAAGGATATGGCTCTAAAAGCAAAGATAAAGGGTGCAATGATATATCCTCTTGTAATAGGTATTGTTCTTGTTGTAGCTATTGTAATTTTAATGCTTTTTGTCGTGCCTATATTCGAGCAATTATTTAAGGGGTTCGGAGCTGAACTTCCGGCGATAACCAAATCGGTATTAATGCTTAGTAAATTTATTCAAAATTTTTGGTGGTTGCTTATCCTTATTGGAGTAGGGATCTGGCAGGGGATAAGATTCGCGAAGAAGACAAAACCGGGATTATATTTCTTTGACAGAATGGCTCTAAAATATCCTGTGTTTGGAGATCTTATGCTTAAGCAAGCAATTGCAAGATTTACAAGAACACTTGCCACCTTACAATCTTCGGGTGTTCCGATAATCGATGCTCTTACGGTAACTGCGAATACATCGGGAAACAAGATACTTGAAGATGCGATTTTAGATGCAAAGAACAGTATAAAGGAGGGTGAATCGATTTCGGAGCCACTGGAAAAAAGTAATCTTTTTCCTCCAATGGTTACTCAAATGATCAGAATAGGGGAAAAAACAGGACAGCTTGATGATATGTTAAACAGGGTTGCGGATTTTTATGATGAAGAAGTGGATACTGCTGTAAGCAATCTTACTACTGCTCTCGAACCTATAATTATGATTGTTATGGGTATTACCGTAGGTTATATTGTTATAGCTATGTATATGCCTCAATTCCAGATGATTCAGCATATTATGTAACTCTGAGTTTTATCGCTTTTATTCCGAATTTGTATCAAGGGGAGATATTGGAGAATGGAATATATATATTAAAGTGAAAATAATTATTGATTCGAATGGAGTCTCTCGATTTTTTGCTATTTAATCTAAATTATTTAATAGGATTTTCATAAAAAAGGAATAGACTATTACAATGAAAAGAAATTATCTATACCTTCTGTTGAATAGACCGATAGCTATTATGTTACTTGTAGGAGTTGAATTTGTTTTTCTCGGGAATTTAAAAAGCAGTGATGTCTTAATTCTTATATCTGTGATACTTGCGGCTATATTGATTTCCATAATCGGTTATATTTTGCTTAAAGTAAAAGAGGAAATTTCTCTATATACACAATTTGTTCTTGATATAATATTATCGTCAGCAATTCTTTATCTTACCGGAGGTATCGAGAGTCCCTATTTTATCCTCTATTTTATCAATATAATTGTCAGTTCCATATTTTTGTTTGCCAAAGGTAGTTTTATAGTTTCGGCAATTAGTATTGGGTTATTTGTAACAACTGTATTCTTAAGGTCTAAATTCAGAATGTTTGTTCCTGAATCTTTTTTGATATTTTCATCCTCTATTCCCAGTGAAGTTATATTTATTAGGTCATATACATATTCTTTATCTTTTTTTTATGGTTGGGGCTTTAAGTGCTTATGTTTCAGAAAGATTTATACAGGGGAAAAGGAATTTACAGGAGATAAAGATTACATTGAATGATATT
>JAGLYS010000190.1 GCA_023132105.1 Caldifarciminota bacterium | reverse complement strand
ACGATTACAACTTATTTAACATACATCATTCTCTATATAAAACTTATAAAAGAAGATTTATATATCATTATAATTATGATTACTATTTTATTACCGGTGATTTGGATAAAACTTCAGTGTTTACAAATAAGGGGAGATATAATGATATTCCCGATTATACAATGCCTCAGAGCTTTGAAATCGGAGGCGATTTTATAGTCGCAAGAAATATTGGAACTAACATAGGACCCTTCACACTCCCGTATATACAGCAATTTTCTATAGGTTTATTCGATGATTTTTATTTTCTATATGATACAAATTCTCAACATTTATCGTATAGGAATTATATTGGAATCAGAGGGATATTCAAAATATCTTATTATTATATAACACTTCCGATAGAGGTAGGGTATTACTATGATACAAAAAGACAATACATTGATTATTATTTACATATATCATATGGGATAAAGATATAATATGGATAGAATTAGGAACTTTTCAATTATAGCACATATTGATCATGGGAAATCCACTCTTGCAGACAGGATTTTGGAAATTACAGGTAGCTTAAAACGAGATAAACATGAAGAACAATTTTTAGATAGTATGGAACTTGAAAGAGAGCATGGTATAACAATCAAAGCACATCATGTACGCTTAAATTACAAAGCGGAGAATGAAAATAACTATATATTGAATTTAATCGATACACCCGGGCATGTCGATTTTTCTTATGAAGTATCGAGAAGTATGGGTGCATGTGAAGGGGCTGTTCTTCTTGTAGATGGGACTCAGGGGGTAGAAGCGCAAACAATTAGTAATCTTTATCAAGCAGTCGATAATAACCTGGAAATCATACCTGTAATCAACAAAATAGATTTACCCGGATGTGATATTGAAAAAGCAGAAGATGAGATCATTGAATTACTTGGTTCCGAAAGAGATGAAATATTAAAAATAAGCGCTAAAACAGGTGAAGGCGTAAAGGAAGTTATTGAGCAAATTATAAGAAAAATACCTCCTCCTGAAACCGAATATGAGAAACCTCTAAAAGCATTGATCTTCGATTCTATTTACAATCAATTCAGAGGAGCTATTCCATATATAAGAATTTATGAAGGTATTGTTAAAAAGGGAGATATAATAAAATTCATAGCTACGGAGGAAGAATATCAGGTAAATGATATCGGACTGTTCACAATCCCTAATAAATCAGTTAGTAAACTATCTGCCGGAGAAGTAGGTTATCTGATAGGTGAAATAAAAAATTTAAAGGATATTCATATTGGTGATACTGTTGTACATTCAAAAGTATCGGATATTGAATCATTGCCAGGATATAAAAAGATTATACCACTTGTTTTTTCTGCATTTTATCCATCTGAAAGTGAAGATTATGGAAAACTTGGAGAAGCTCTGGATAAGCTTAGCTTGAATGATGCTTCTCTTTTTTATGAAAAAGAGGTTTCTGAAGCCCTTGGATTTGGATATCGTTGCGGATTCCTTGGTCTGCTTCATATGCAAATAATACAGGAGAGACTTGAAAGGGAATATAATTTAAATCTTATAGCTACAATGCCAAATGTAACATACAGGGTTAAATTAAAAGACAAGACCATTATTGAAATTGATAGCCCTTCGAAGTTACCCGATCCTTCAAAGATTGAATGTGTTTTAGAACCATATGCAAGGGTTGATATTATTACCCCGAATGAATATCTGTCTAATATTATAAAATTATCACTTGAGAAGAGGGGGGTTCAATTAGGTGTTCGATATATAACAAAAAATACGGTTAGTTCCGAATTTGAATTTCCGTTATCAGAAATAATATTCAATTTTTATGATAAATTGAAATCTGTGACAAGAGGTTATGCTTCGATGGAATATTATGTAGTCGATTATAGAGAATCACAACTTGAAAAACTTGATATTCTTGTTAATGGTAAAAAAATCGATTCTTTATCAACAATTGTTCATAAAAATGAAGTATATCATATTGGACAAAAGATCGTTTCAAAACTTAAACAGGAAATACCGAGACAGATGTTTGAGGTTATTATTCAGGCATCTATTAGCAAAAGGGTAATTTCCAGAGCTGTGGTTAAAGCATTGAGAAAAAATGTAACTGCTAAATGTTATGGTGG
>JAGLYS010000019.1 GCA_023132105.1 Caldifarciminota bacterium | reverse complement strand
ATTCATCATCAAGATTTGGCAAAAGAATTGTTTTTAATTCTTTGACTTTTACATTAAAATAAATTTTCTTTCCGACTAATTCTTGTTTCTTATAATAATCAGGGACCACGGATTGAATATTTGTCTCCTGTCCGGCTTTCATTCCTATAAGAGCTTCTTCAACATCATGAAATACATATCCGTCCCCCAGCGTGATGCCATAATTCTCCATTGTTAATTCTTTTACAGGTTTTTTATTTTCATCATAAGCTTTTAAATCGATTATCATCAAATCACCATACGAAGATTCTCTCTCTACCGGAACAAATTCACCGTTTCTTTTTCTCAAATTGTCTATTTCAACATCTAAAGTATTGTCATCATATTTAACAGGTACATATTCGATATCGATACCTTTATACCTCTCAACTTCGATTTTCGGTATTATTTCAATCTCAGCAGTATATAAAAGAGCATCTTTATTCAAGTCCTTTATATTTCCGGTAGCAACCGGAATTATTTTCTCTTCTATTAATGCAGACTTATATGTTTTCTCCATAAGTTCATCAAAAGCTTCTTGTTCGATACTATCACCATACTTTTTCATTATAACGGATACCGGAGCTTTCCCTTTTCTAAAACCAGGTATCTGTACTATTTTACTATATTTTTTAGCTAAATAGTCGACTTTCTTGTTAAACTCCTCTTTGGGTATTTCTATAGTAAGTGATAGCAACCAATCTTTTTTATGTTCCTTTTTTATTATCTTTCCTTTACTCACAATCAACTCCTTTTTATATTCAAATGCGAAAGGGGGGACTTGAACCCCCAAGGGTCACCCCACTGGATCCTAAATCCAGCGCGTCTGCCAATTTCGCCACTCTCGCAAACTAAAATTTCGCTATTAATATAAGTGTTTAAAATGATTATGTCAAGATATAATCACATTTATCGGACACAAACCATTGCATTGTGTGATTTATAAACACAGCAATATACAGAAAGAATTATATATATTTTTTAATCAATTTAACCTTTTTCTTATTTCCTATCACTTCATATATCTCCAATGCTTTTTTTAGATTCTTTTTAAAAGCCTCTTTATCCCCTGCCCGCTCCCGGGCCATTGCCAAGTGATAGTATGCCTCTGCTTCAAGAAATAACAAATTACTTTCTTTAGCAATTTTTATCGCCTCTTCTAATATTTCATCTCCTGGTTTATGTAAAACTATTTTATCGGAATCAATTTTAATTTTTCCTGTTATTATCAGATATCTGCACATTAATTCTTTATCATTTAACAATTCCGGATTTTCAATAAACTTATCGATATATTTTTTAATAAGATAATAATTTCTTTTCCGGTAGTGATATTGTAACACATTTAGATATACATATCCTCTATACCAATTTAATCGTGGATTTTTTAACATAACGATTGTTCTTCGTATATAATAGTATGCCTTTTGAAGATTTCCAGTTTCAAGGTAAAGTGAAGATATAACGATATATAGCCCTAAAATTTCAAATCTATCATCTGTCCTGTGAACATACTGCAATGCATTTTTGAAATACCGTTGTGATTTTGCAAAATCTCCCTTTCTGAGATAAAGTAGACCCATTGATTTTAAAGTACTGATCACATATGTATAATTATTCTCTTCCATATAAATATTATAGGAATCCTTAAACAACTTAATTGCTCCAGTCATATTGCCCATACCCATTTCTAATAAACCGACATTATGACTTACGGGTGCAATCGAAGGAACATCATTAATTTCTTTAAATATACTTAAAGATTTTTTATAATTATCAAGTGCCCTGTTATATTTTGACAGATGCCAATATATCGTTCCGATGTTATTGTAAAGATTGGCAATACCATGAGAATCCTTTGTTTTCAGTAACATTTTCAGTGATTGTTTGGCATATTTTATTGCTTGACTATAATCTCCTTTGCTATCATATAGAAGTGAAAGATTTGTAAGAAACTTGATAATATTATGTTCGAGACCAAATTCCTTACTGAGCATATAACCTTTTTCATAGAATTTAATTGCATTAGAAAAATCTCCCATCTTTCTTTTTACAATACCGGAATTCATATAAGAATTGATTTCTCCTTCGTAATAGCCTATATCTCTACTTTTCGTAGCTGCTTTAATATAAAAACCAAATGCATCCTTATAATCCCCCATCAACTCGGATTGCACTCCCCTATTGATTAATACATCTATAATTTTATCCTTTTTCTCTAATTCATAAAATATATTACCGGCCAGTTCATAGAAGTAACTACTTTTTCCATACTTATTTAAATTACTTAAAATATCACCTTTAATTACAAACGCTTTTGCTGATTTCTCTCTGTTATTATGTTTTCTAAAACATTGAATTGCCTTATCTATATAAGATAACGCTTTATTATAATTATAACTTTTATTAAAAGCTTCACCTAATAATAGATTTATCTCTCCCGATATGTATTTATTTTTCAAGTATTTTTTTCTGGCATCCATAAGTATATCAAGTGATTTTTCTATCTCCCTCTTTTTCAGATATATCTTTACTATACTTTTCTTAATAAAATAGTCAATATCATTATCCCTGTATTTATCTGAAAACATTTCGAGTATTTCAAGCATAATATTCGCCTTGTCGAATCTATTAAGATAAATATAAGCATTGATAACTCTTTTTAATGACACAATTTGATTATCAATATCATTTTCCAACTTAGCAAGTTTAAATGCTTTCAGGTAATAATCAAGTGAAGCGTTCGAGTTGAAAACACTCCAGTCATAATCTCCCGCTAAAATTGCATATTTATAAGCTTTGTCATATACACCTGCAGAATAGAAGTGATAATACAGAAGTTCTGCATTTATATTCAAATTTGTATCCGATTCTTTTTCGATTTCAATAGCAACCATATAGTGGATAGTGTTTTTAAAATCCTCAAAAATACCATTATAAATTACCTCTTTTATTAATGGAGTCTCAAATACATAAGTGTGAATATCAACTTTCTTTATTATTCTTTTTTCCGTAAGTTTATCCAAATGATTATTTATTTCATTTTTGTCAAAGAAATTCAATAAAATCTTTTCGACAAACTCAATTTTAATTTCATCCCCTATTACCGCAATTATCTTCAGAAATCTTATTACAATATAATCAAAATTATTTAATTTGTAAGCAATTAAATCATTTATTTTTTCGGGAACTCTTTCTAATAATATATCTATTATTCTATTATGTTCGATATTATAAACTAACAGATTATTTTCAAACAATAATTTTATTGTCTCACTAATAAAAAGCGGATTGCCAGATGTATATCTGAATAATCTGTCAATAACCTTTTCCGAAATATTTTGTTTAGCCAAAATATTTTCGATAAAGAATTTTGTTTCCTTTTTATTGAAATTTTTTATCTCGAATTGCTTTGTGTCCTTAGAAAAATATAGTATATCACCTTTTCTTCTGCTTGAAAATATAATCTTAATAGATTTTATTTTCTTTAAAAGCGTCTTAATGATCTTGATTGATGCATTATCAGAGTAAAATACATCATCGATTATCAACATCAATTTAGCACTTTTCAATGACTCTATTGCTCTACATAGAATATCAAGAAGGATATTAAAACTTTCCGAACCATCAACAATAATTATATTTGATACATTTTTTACTGTGACATTAAACAAGAGACCGATAAAATATATAAACATTCTATATTGAGGTTTGTCACTTTCGATTATTCCATTAACAAAGGATTTGATATTATTTGCACTTAATAGATCATTAATTTTAAACTCTTTTGCTATTTCACTCAATAATCTTCTCAATAAAGAATATGTAACATCTTTTTCAAATGAGAAATTTTTGATTTTAATCACTGATATGTTTTCAATATTGATTTCATATATAATTTGTGAAATAATATATGATTTACCTGTACCCGCTTGCCCATATATATGGACATATTTATTTTTATCTTTGACAGATGAAATAATTCTTTCAATAATTTTTCTTTTATAATCCTGTGGATTATTATACAAAGTATCAATAACAGTTTGAGAATATTGTGATACAATCTTAAATACATCTAAGGAATATTGCTCTTCTTTGAAATTGTATTTCTTATATTGCTTTATCTTGAAATCCTTCCTAACCTTGTCTTTGACATTCTTCGTTATAAATACTCCTTTATGATCGAGAAGTCTTATGATTTTACCGGAATTATTAGCTTCATCACCAATTATTGTAAAGTCTTTCCTTCCTTCCGAACCAATCTCACCTGAAAAAACAAAACCGGAGTTTACTAAAACCTTTTGTGTTAAATTAAAATCAGCTATTCTATATGCAAAGCATACCGAAATATACTCGATATTCTCCATTGCATCGGGAATCCCCGATATAAACATTAAAGTATAACCCTTATCTCCAATATCTACTTTACTGAAATATATGTTATACATATCGGCTATTTTTCGCACTCTACAAATATAATCTTCAAATTTACAAATATTACTCGTTTCATCAATATCGCACAATTTAACGATTATTATTCCTACCCGCCTTTTTTCATTAATCACCATTTTATCTGATTTTAATAATTTTATAATATTTTCATCAAATAACTTGCTGAAAAATGGAGAGTTATTACCAATCATATTCTTTTTGGGGATAACCAGAGATTGAAATGAACTTTCAGATTGTTCAAATATGGCATATTCACCCTTTGTTTTATATTTGATTTCATTGTCCAAATTTTGAATATCCTTTAATGGTATTGAAATTTTATGTTCCCCACACCTTTCTTTCGCTTTTGCAGAATTTATAAGTGGATCACCGTAAAATACGGGGATATATTTTTTCCCGTCATTTGTTATATGAAGTTTTATAATTCCATAAGACAAACCTATTTTAATATCTATATCAAATTCGATTCCGCCGATTTTTATTATTCTATGTTTTTTAATATATGAAAGTATTTCCATCGAACAATCTATACTTTCCAATATATTTGCCTTAACCGAACAATCGATTTGAGGAATGTAAAATTGAATGGCATCACCGACATATTGAATTATCTGCCCATTATAAGTTTTTATTATATTTATGAGAGGAGTGAAAAATTTATTCAACAGCTTTGTAATAATATCGACACCGTTCGGACTTGTTTTTACAACTTGCTCTGTAATATATGTAAATCCCGATATGTCAGCAAATATTACTACACCTGATATAGTTTCGGCATATCCTTTTATTGCTCCCTGTTTTTCAAGACATATACTCTTAATTTTTTCAGGAAGAAATGATCCAAGCCCTTCCATGCTATTATTTTATCAAAATATAAAAATAATGTAAAGGATTGAATAAAATTAGGTTTTGAACTCAAACAATGTTATCGTAAATCCCTTTGTTGTCAAAATGCAATAACCGTATCCAGATATTTTTTTTATTTTATTATTATTACCTTCTTTGTATATCTATATTTATCAATATCTATCTTTACAAAGTATACACCTGTATTTCCATCCCACCTGACGCTATATTGCCCGGGTGATTTTATACTATTATTACAATATAATTTCTGTCCTATAATGTTATATATATTTATTGATATATTCTTTGTTCCTTCAACACTATAATCTATTCGTAATCCATCTTGCATTTTAACTGTAATATTATATACATTATTGCTATTTATGTTTTTATTCTCTTTTATGCCCGTATTCCCATAATAATGAATTAAATAAAGTCCGTCATAACCATCAGCTACATATACTATCGTGTCCTGGACATAGACACCCTGAGCATAATCTCCTGTATCATAGAAACCAATCTCTGTCGGACTTGTGGGATTCGCTACATTTATGAGACGAAGTCCATCACCACCATCAGCCACATATGCAATCGTGTCCTTGACATAGACACCCCAAGCTTCATCTCCAGTATCATAGAAGCCAATCTCTGTCGGACTTGTGGGATTCGATACATTTATGAGACGAAGGCCATCATTATAATCAGCTACATATGCAACCGTGTCCTTCACA
>JAGLYS010000189.1 GCA_023132105.1 Caldifarciminota bacterium | reverse complement strand
CCAAGTCCATCTCCAAAATATTTTTTTATCCAATCTTTAAATGTATTAATTCTAATACTTTGATTTCTATTCAAGTATCCATCTATACATTCCTCTCTGTCTTTTTCGAGAAGCTGATCTATATTTGCCTGAAATGGGTAATCGATCAATTTATCTTTGTAATATATTTTACTGTTTCGCCTTAATGTCTGAAATTCATCTTTTAAATCCAAATCTTTGAATATAAAATTCTTTATTCCTCGATTTCTCAAGTGTAGAAGATGACCTGTAAAATCGAATTTGTAGTTTTGAATATCAATTGTTTTGCAAAGCCCGCCTGTTTCTCCTTCCTTCTCGATTATAGTATATGGAATATTGGATTTTTGTAAAAAATAAGCAGTACTAAGACCTGTTAATCCGGCACCGAGGATAACTATTTTTTTCATTCAACATTAACCCTTGATATAATTGTACCAAAGATAATGGCAAGTATTAAAATAAATGAATAGATAAATATAGCACCGTATATATTAACAGTTGTTGCAATATATGCTGATTCACAGAGTATAATTTCGATAAGGATGAAAAACCATAATACTGCTTTTTCAGATAGACCCATTAATTTTAAGCGAACTGCCATATGGTCAGGGGAACCATGTAAGGGATTTTTCTTTTTTAAGATTCTTATAATTGAAATAAAAACCGTGTCATATATGGGAATACCAAGAATCAAAAGAGGTGATAGCAAAGCTATCTTATTGACTGTTGTATAACTGATCTCTATGGATATTATTGCTAACATAAACCCGATAAACTCGCTTCCCGCATCCCCCATAAATATTTTTGCAGGTGGATAATTATATATTAAAAAACCTAAAATCGCTCCAGCCAATGATCCTGATAGTATTATAATAAACGGATAATTATTCCCAAGAGCAATGAAAAAAAATGCTGATGAGGCAATGAATGTCACACTTCCTGCAAGACCATCTTTTATATCAATAATGTTGATTGCATTTGTTATTCCCAGTATCCAGAAGTATGTAAGCAATATATTTAACCACATTGGGAAATATATTATTTTCATATAAACACCATTTAGCATTAGTATTAAAATTGCAAGGGATTGAAATATTAACTTTGTATAAGGATTCAACATCTTTATATCATCCCATAGTCCGAGTAATAATATTACAAATGTACTTATCACAATACCCAGAAGGTTTGCATTGTAGAAATCCTTATTTAAAAGATAAAATAATATAACTATTACGGATGATGAAAATATTGCAACCCCGCCAAGATATGGTGTTGGTTTCTTATGCCTTTTAATTCCCATAGGTCTATCGATTATATTGAATTTTAAAGCAAAATAACGACTGATAGGAACAGTTACCAGAGATAATATAAAAGCAATAGCAATTAAAATAATATATATAAACATAAATTAATTATACACGAAATCTATAATTTTAGAAGCAATTATTTTCCAGTCATATTGTTTTGCAAGTTTTCGAGCATTTCCAGACATTAATGGTAACAGTTTATCCCTTTGTTTATATATATCGATAATTATCTTGCTTAAATCTTCCGGATTGTCCGGTTCGAATGTTACCCCTGCTTTTTGCTTCTTAATTTCCTTGCTAATTCCTCCTATATTCGAAATGACAACAGGGATACCAGATGATAAATATGTAAACACTTTAATAGGAGAAATACCTGATTTTTTG
>JAGLYS010000188.1 GCA_023132105.1 Caldifarciminota bacterium | reverse complement strand
GTTTACTTAATCAGAGCAAACTATAAAACTATTTTTCTATGGATTCTTATAATTATTTTTATTAAGGTAGCTTTTCATTTTCATATACATAAATCGATAATTACAGCAGTTGTTTTAGTGTTTGGTATCGTAGGACATGCTTTTACGGGGCTTTTAGGGTTGATAAGCTATATTCCCGTTGTAGGTCCTATGATTGTCCATATAATTAGTTTACCCCTTTTTTTTCTTATCAATGGATTAACATATATTGCCACAATACTTTTTCTAAGAAGAAAAGGTGGAAAGAAGGATATCGTTATTTCAAGGAGTCTTACAAATGCGTTACTCATTGGAATCATTATTGGATTCATTCTCGGCAAACTATTTTAAATTTCTTGTTATTGTTTTTATTTTCTTGTCCGTTTCCGTTAATGTAAATGCTCAGTATTTTGGCAAGAATAAAATTAAAACAAAAAATATGTCCTGGCAAATGATTGTTACGGATCATTTCCAAATATACTATTATCAAGGCGGTGAATATCTTGCTCAATTTGCTTCTAACATTGCAGAAGACTCATATAAGGAGATATCTGATGATCTTTCGTGGAAAATAAAGAGAAAAACACCTATTCTAATTTACAATTCCCATAGTGATTTCGAACAAACAAATGTATTACCTTATATTATTGATGAGCAAATAGGTGGCTTTACAGAAATATTCAAAAGCAGAATAGTTATTCCGTTTGATGGTTCATATGAAAATTTCAGACATGTAATAAACCATGAACTAACCCATGCATTTCAGTTTGATATATTATATGGCAAGAATATTGCCGGAACAATAATAGCTCAAACAACAATCGATATTCCCTTATGGTTTATAGAAGGTATGGCAGAATATGAATCAAGATGGCTTGATCCGGAAACCGATATATTCATTCGTGATTTGATTATCAATGGTAGATATGTAAAAATACAGGATCTTTGGATGTATGGAGGTTATCTGATTTATAAAGAGGGGCAGATGATAGTATATTATCTTACCGAGATTTATGGCAGGAAGATTCTCGGAGATATTCTATTCAGAAGTAAAACCGAAAGGGGATTCGAAAAAGCAATAAAGAGTTCATGTGGGCTTAGTTTAGCAGATCTTGATATAGAATTTCAAAAGTATTTAAGAAAAAGATACTGGAAACATTATGATAAAAAAAGCGAATATACTGATTTTAGTATTAAAATTACAAAAGGTGACAGCACATATTACAAAGATGTTGGACCGGCAATAAGTCCCGATGGGAATTATATTGCTTTTTATTCGGATAGAACCGGAAGATACAGTATTTTTCTTAAAAATGTTTTCACTAACGATACAAAACTTGTAATAGGTGGAGAACGGACTAAAGAGTATGAACAAATGCATATTTTAAGACCGCATATAAGCTGGCTAAACAAACAAAATGCTTTTGTATTTATAACGAAATCAGGGGAATCGGATTGCATTCATATTTATGATATTGAAAAACAGAAAGTTATAAAGAGAATAAAGATTAATCTTGATGCTATGTTTTCACCTTCGGTTTCAAAGAATGACGAATTAATTGCTTTTGCCGGAATTAATAATGGAATGGAGGATATTTATATATGTGATTTAAAATCAGACAAGAAATACAAGAGGTTAACATATGATAAATACGATGATAAAAATCCTCTGTTTATTAACGATTCGATAATTGTCTTTATCTCGGACAGACCTGATAAGGATTGTAATTGGCAATATGGAAAATACAGAATTTATACACTTAACCTTAATGATAATATAATTAAGAAGGTATCGGATAAAACATTTTGTAATATATCGAGACCCACATATTCTGATAAATACATTTATTTTACAAGTAACGATGAGGGATTCGGGAACATTTTCAAAATGAATTTGTCAAATGGCGATATGGAAAAAATATCGGATGTGATGTTTGACATAGGTAATATTTCAGTGTCTTCGAACGGTAAATGGTTTGCTTTCGATGGTGTGAAAGGAATGAGAAGAGATATATACCTTATCAAGAATGTTTTTAACCTTACTTCAAAGGATATTACTCCTATTGAGTTTAATAAGCGTTATACCGATAGCATAGGTATGATATTTCCCAAATATAAAGCAAGGAATATTTTTAGTATAGATGTTGCGATGGGATATATTGGGTATTCATCATATGGAGGTGTTTATGGACAGGGGGCATTTTTATTCTCTGATCTTTATGGTGATAATGAGCTGATGCTTCAAATGGATCTTGGCAGCTATAACATACTTGATGGTAACTATTATTTGCGTTATATGAATTATAAAGGACGATTCAATAAAGGGATAGCTGTTTACAAATTTAATGAGTTATACTATTATAACCAACCTATTTCTATTAGAATTCTCAATAATTACGGTACATCGGCATATGTTGATTATCCATTTGACAAATTCACAAGGATTGAGACGAATTTGAATTATGATTATTATGTCGACTCGATTATTAGATACGATGATATTACGGAACAATGGTATATCGCCGGAATTTATACACATCATGGTTTATGCCCTTCAGTCGCATTTGTATATGATAATGCTTTAATAGGATATATGGGAGGCATTGCAGGTAATCTGTTCAGGATTGAAGCACAGAGAACTGTTATGTTTAACAGTGATATGATCGACTATTATTCATTGAATAGTGATTATAGACATTATGTTACATTTGCAAATAGATATACACTTGCGACAAGATTGTTGGCTTATGCCGGGGGTGGTAGGAATGTTTCAACTTACACTATAAGCGGAACAGGAGGTCTTAGAGCATTTGATTATGGAGAAGTAACAGGGACTTATGTGTGGTTATTCCAGAATGAATTAAGATTTGTCTTTCTCAAAGATATTATATTCGACAATCCTATACCGTTTCATTTCGGCAGTATCAATAGTGCTCTATTTATGGATATAGGAAGCGGATTCAGTGATTTCGGCAATTATACACCTTTTGAAAGATCCGGTGGTTTTTATAAACTGAAAGATATAAAAGCGGATATTGGTGTAAGTTTGCGATTGAATTTGGGTATAGCTTTAATTATATTCGATATTTCAAGAGAAGTGAATCTATTTCATCTCGAGGGAAACACTGTTTATTCTCTTTCATTAGGTGGAATATATTAATAATTGGCTATATTAATTTAATATCATATGAAAGATTTACACCTGCTCTTTTTAACATAGCTGAAACAGAACAATATTTATTTTCCGATAATTCTATTGCTTTCGTTATATTAGCTCTATATCCTTCATCTGCTTTCATTCTGTATATAAGATTTATGTCTGTATATACCTTCGGATGTTCGACAGAATTCTTATATGTTATTTCAATTTCAAATGTCGAATATTTAACTTTCATTTTGTTCATTATTGAAAGAACATCTATACCCGTACATCCTGCAAGTGCATGTAAAATGAGTTCCATTGGCGAAGCTGCACTATTCGTACCATTCTGATAATTGGAATCCATAATGACAGAGTGTCCGGAAGGTCCGATGCCTATCAGTCTGTAATTGTCTACATTTTTAACAAGTATTTTATTTTCCATATATCCTCCTTATATAATATGTATTATATAATAATTTATTTTTAATTCAAGTGATGAATATACAAACGGGAACGCCAATCGCCAACGGGAACGGAATAGTGAATAATCGACAGGAATGGATGTTATGATGTAGAGAATTATTGAATTAAATAAAAATATTTGCAAAAATTATGTTGAAAAAAATTTAAAATGTGGTATAATCCACGCAAATGGAGGATTAGGTTTTGTCAGATATTAAAGATATTCTAGTGGAATTAGGCATCAATGCATTGCCGGAGATTCAGAATGCTTCCATAGGGGATATAAAAAGCTTTATTGAATTATATGGGTATCCTCTGGAAGTATTGATAGATGATAGAACAGTAATACTTCATGATAAAGGCGATATTGAGAAGATAAAGAATAAAATTTCAGAAAAAGATGTTAGAGTAATTGCAAGAAAGAGTTTTAATAATACAATAAAATTAAATTTGCATATTGATTTTGGTTCTGAAGATGCATTTATACATATTGCAATCGAGAGCGGTCAAGATAAGGGTTATGTTAAAGTACATCCATTTTCAATGTTATCCGATTTTAAATTGGATAAAACATTTGTAAAAGACAAAGGATTAAGGAAATCACTAATCTCCTGTTATAATGCATTTATCCGGTCTGATTTGCTACATCTTCATATCGAATTGATAAAAACAGAGAAAAATATCTACTTTTCCGTAAAGAATCCTTTCAATTTTCCACATATTATCACAAAAAGTGATATTGTGATAATATGTAACAATGAAATAATAGGGGAGTATATAAATGATACATTTAAAAGATATGGTACGGAAGCAAAAATATGTGATATAAATGATATAAAAATAAAATCTTTAGAGGAGAAGAATATATTAATAGTATTAGTCAATGATAATGAGAAGATAACTGATAAGTATATAGAGGGAATTGTCAAAATGTCAAAGCCGGATAGAAGCCTATATTGTATATATATTGGAGTGAAAGAAAAGGTATTTAAATCGGCACTAACAGGAAAAAATATTATATTTATTGATTCTCCGTATGCATTTATGAGAAGGATGTTTATAGTAATGTGAGCAATTTACTATTTAACCTAAATAAGAAAGACAAAGCTGTTTATATCGGATCGGAATCTACAGAGTTTAATTGTAGTTTCGATTATGAACGATTCGTTGATTTTAATGACGATATTTTTAATGGTAATTATAATATTTGGTATATAGATGATAAAATGAAAGATGAGAACCTTATTTTTGACATTATTGATCTAAATCCTAAACTTATAATTCTTGGTGATATTAAAATCAGTTATGAGATTTTTAAAGAATTAATACTCTATGCTAAAATTAAAGATGTTCAGTTGTTAGGTCCATATTCGGATGGTTTATACCAGCACTCTGATTATATCGGAACTATTAATCCTGATATGTTTAAAAATAATACAGGACATTCCATTATATCCAGTAATAGATATATACCATATATGATCGAGAAAGAATTGTCATGGTATAATATTGGTTTGTCATATTGCATTACCCTCGGTAGAGGGGAAAATCTGTGTACCGCTTATAAAAACTCATTGCAGGAGCTTATAAATCTTAAAAGTTGCTCTTCTATAATCCTACATCTTGATCTAAATAATTTTATAGATTTTGACATTGCAGAATATATAAAGGAAAATGCAATGAAACACATAGTTGTCCTTATAACCGGGAGAAATAAATTTTCACACAGGAGTTATAACTTTGTAAAAAAATTCAGAGAGAATAATATAGATATATGTTTGGATGTAACCGAAGTTGTAAGCTTAATAAAAAAAACAATTTAACGGAGAGTATATAATGAACAAATTCCAGATATTTGTAAATACAGAATTTTGTAAGGGGTGTGGACTCTGTGTTGCATTTTGTCCAAAAAAGGTTTTAGAATTAGACAAAGACACGGGAAAAAGCACTCCAATAAGAATAGAAGATTGTATCGGATGTAAAACATGTGAAAATATGTGTCCTGATTTTGCAATTGCCGTGGAAGAAGAGGGTGAACCCTCCCCATATGAGAATATGAAATCAGGCGGAGTTAAGGAAGATTAATTGAGAATTATAGATGCTAAAGATATTGAGGAATCAGTATACAATTTAACTCTTCTAACGGCATTTAATATTAATGAAAAAGAGAGGGGTTTTCTTAAAACAGCCATTAATGAAGAAAAAAGCGATATTGCAAGAAGTGTTATTAGAGATATATTAAATAATGCTGAAATTGCCGAGAAAGAGAGAATACCCCTGTGTCAGGATACAGGTACTGCAATATACTATGTTGAAATTGGCAATGAATTAATGATTAAAGGTGATTTGCTTAAAAATGCAGTAAATAATGGTATGAGAAGAGCATATAATAACGGGTATTTGAGAAAATCAATAGTAAATGATCCGTTATTTAAAAGGACCAACACAAGTGATAATTCCCCTGCAATGATTCATTTTGATGAAATTAGGGGGGATAAATTGAAAATTACATATATTGCAAAGGGTGGAGGGAGTGATAATGTTAGTAAAATCTGGATGTATCAACCAACTGAGGATTTGGAAATTATTATGAATAATATTGTAAATTTCATAAAGGACAATGGTATGAATGCATGTCCTCCGTTAATTGTGGGAATTGGAATTGGAGGAACATTCGACTATGCTGCTTTTCTCGCAAAGAAGGCGTTGACTCGGCAGTTGAAAGAGTATAATAAAAATAAAGATTATGCAAAACTTGAAAAAACGCTACTCGAAAAGATAAATAACACAGGACTTGGACCTATGGGATATGGTGGAAAGACAACTGCATTAGCTGTTAATATTGAATATGCCCCCTGTCATTTAGCGTCTCTTCCTGTGGCGGTTAACTTAAACTGTCATTCACACAGAACAGGCAGAATCGTTTTATGAAAGAGCAAGGATTTGATTTGCAAAAAGACATTGGTAAGATAGAAAATGTTAAAATGGGAGATAGATTGTTGGTAAGTGGTGTTCTATACACAGTAAGGGATAAAGTACATAGAAAAATATCAGATAGAATTAGAAATAAAGAATCATTACCTTTTGATATAAAAAACTCAACTGTTTATTATTGTGGACCTTCTCCAAAACCAGATGGTAAAATTGTTGGTGCATGTGGTCCAACAACAAGTAAAAGGATGGATCGATTTACGCCTTTATTGCTTGAAAACGGTTTGAAAATAATGATAGGTAAAGGAGATAGAGGGGAAGAGGTGAAGAATGCAATCGTTAAAAAC
>JAGLYS010000187.1 GCA_023132105.1 Caldifarciminota bacterium | reverse complement strand
ACCGGTACATTTATCTTCATCTACAACATACAAACCTAATTTTGGGTTATTTTTTAGTAATGCACAAGGTTTTGTAGCAATAATTACTGATAATTCATCTCTATCAATCTCTCTTTTAATAACATTTAGAGTTTCCTTTAGATTATAGTTATTAATCACCGAAACATTCTTTACTCCAAGTGATTTAACAAGAGCTTCTATATTTATCTCGTCCGTATCCTCACCCATTAAAGTTTTACCTGTACCGGGGTTATGCTGATGACCTGTCATAGCAGTTATTCTGTTATCAAGAACTATCACAGTTCCTTTACTTTTATTGTAAATCATATCAATAAGACCTGTAATACCCGAGTGAAAAAATGTAGAATCTCCAATTACGGCAACAATTTTTCTATCATCGTTCTGCTTTTTCAAAGCTATTTCCATCCCAAATGCATTTGTTATACTTGCTCCCATATCCACGCATGTGTCCATTGCATTAAGTGGTGGAAGGGCTCCAAGCGTATAACATCCTATATCTCCCGTAACGATACATTTATACTTGCTAAGCGCATAGAAAATACTGGTATGCGGACATCCGGGACAAAGTGCAGGTGGTCTCGGAGGGATATTTAAATCTGTTTTAAACGGTATATCTTTCTCTTCCTTCGATATCGAAGATTGAACAATATATTGATTTAATTCTAAAATAGCAGGTATTATATCTTTACCATGAATATTGTCTATACCCATCGCTTTGATCTGATTCTCTATAAACGGATCATTCTCTTCGACAATGTAGATCTTCTTATATCTACCTGTAAAATCTCTTATCATTTTTTCAGGTAATGGATATGACAAAGCAATTTTTAGAATCGGAGCATCAGGGAATGCTTCCTTTGCATACTGATATGATATTCCACTTGCTATGATTCCAAAATCTCCCGCACCTTCCTCGATTCTATTATGTTCGAAACTATCTGCAAACTCTTTAATATCATGTAGTCTTTTCTCAACTGCAACATGTCTCAATCTTGCATGTGCAGGTAATATTACCCGCTTTTTAAAATCTTTTTTATACTCTTTTAATGGAATTTCCTCTCTATCTAATATTGTGACTTTTGACTTTGAATGAGCAATTCTCGTCGTAATTCTTAGTAATACCGGAGTGTCATATTTCTCACTTATTTCAATTGCGATTTTCACGAAATCCTTAGCTTCCTGACTATCCGATGGTTCTAATACAGGCATTTTAGCTGCTCTTCCATAATGTCTATTGTCTTGTTCATTCTGTGAGCTATGCATTCCGGGATCATCGGCAGTTACAATTACGAACCCTCCTGTCGAGCCAATATAACTGAGTGAAAAAAGAGGATCTGCTGCTACATTAAGACCTACATGTTTCATTGCAACAAGTACCCTTGCTCCGGCAAAACTTGCCCCTCCTGCTACTTCAAGGGCTACCTTTTCATTTGTAGACCATTCACAATAAATTTCTTTGTATCTCGATATATTTTCTAATATCTCAGTGCTGGGCGTACCGGGATAAGCTGTCGCAACATGAATACCGGATTCATAGACACCTCTTGCTATTGCTTCATTCCCTGATAATAATTCTTCCATAGTCGACTCCTTCTTTTTTTTAAGATTATATGTAAATTTATGTGAAATGTCAAATTGAAATTTATACACCAGAGTAGATAGATATAGGCATATACAAGTTACAAGTAGCAAGCTACAAGTTCGTAAATCGTTGGGGCAGACCCCTGCATCTTCCCTATTCCCTTCGTGTAATTCGCTACAAATTTGTGAAATCAAGATAAAAATTATTCCCCTCT
>JAGLYS010000186.1 GCA_023132105.1 Caldifarciminota bacterium | reverse complement strand
ATGGCTTATTACGCAGCCATATCAAATGGATGTGATGTTGATCAACCGAGAAATCTTGCTAAAAGCGTTACTGTTGAGTAATCTTGTAGCTATTCCCATACTTGGGGAAAATTACAGTAACATTTACAATAAAAGATTTTTAGATAAAATTAAATTCAAAAATGTTATTTCATATATATCATTTAGTGAAAAAATCGACGGTTACAATTTCGAGAAAAGCAGCATTGTACATATAGACAATAAGAATGAAAAGGTAACGATTAAAACCGTTAGAGATGGCGATACTATCAAGTATGATGGGAATAAAGGGATGTCATACATAATATATCATAATAAAAGGATAAAAATAGATATGAATGTATCACATTGGTCTGTGAGTATGATGACACCTAAAAAGGGCAGGATAATCGGCATCGAGCGATTGTACAATCTCGATTGTTATCATATATATTCGGAAAGTATGGATGTCTGGGTGGATACGGATAAGTATTTGCCAATAATGGTTATATATAAAGGGGAGATAGAGGTTAAGATAATTATAAAGAGGTATGTTAAACTTATAAAAGATATTCATTTTCCGACACATTTGGTAATATATATTGATAATCAATATTATTCAACAAATGTTATCGAAGATATAAGTTATAAAGGAGGTTAGAATGAAAAAGCGAATTGGGGCTTTAATCCTATTGTTAATTTCAATAGCTATCCTTTTAATAGGTATAAAAATGGGGCAGATCGAGGAAACAAGCAATAAAGGTAATCTAATCTGCCTTGATTGTATCGGTATAGCTTAATGCATAGTTTTATGAATAAATTCTTTTCTCGTAATAATTTGCCACAATTGAATTGGTTCGGAAGGATATTTTCCTTTCTTATGATAAACGGTTATTGGGGGGTTATCAAAAATCCGACATTTTATCAAGGACCATTGAAGGGGATTACATTACCTGTTTTGAACTGCTATTCTTGCCCACTTGCTTACACATCATGCCCAATAGGTTTAATGCAGCACTTTCTTGAAATCAGATTGATTCCATATTATTTAATAGGTGTGATATCAACAATAGGTGTGGTTTTTGGTCGAGCGACATGCGGTTGGATATGTCCTTTCGGCTTACTACAGGATATATTGTATAAAATTCCAGGTAGGAAATTGCAAATTCCTCATAAACTATATTATATGAAATATTTATCTCTATTGGTTACGATAGTTTTATCCATATGGATGATTTCCCCCGTATTTTGTAAATATTTTTGTCCTGTCGGCACATTGGAAGCAGGTTTACCTCATATTATATGGGTCCCTGAATTCAGACCATTACTTACATGGATATTCGGGATTAAATTTGCATTGATGATAATATTCCTTCTGCTATTTGTATTCACAAAACGACCTTTCTGTACGACCAGTTGTCCTATGGGAGCGATTCTTGGCGGATTTAATAAAGTTAGTTTTTTACAGATGCATGTGTCCGCTTATAAATGTACAAAATGTGATATATGTAGAGAAGTGTGTCCGATGGATATTTCCATTTGGAAAAATCCTAAGGATTTGGATTGTATACGGTGTGGGAGATGTGTTGTTGGTTGCCCTGTAAATGCTATTGAAATGACATTTAGAAGCGTCAAAATCGCAAAATTAAATGTTAATCCTATTCTTCGGGAATCGGATACCCAAGGATAGATCTGATTTTCTTTATTCTTTCCTTTAAAATTTTTTCAAAACCGCTGTTCGAGGGATTATATAAAATCGGTTTCCCTATTTCCTTCGGTAAATAATCCTGCTTTATGATATGTCCCTTGTAATTATGCGGGTATTTATATAAGGGATTACCGTCTTTATAATTAATAAACCTTTTTGGAACCCGTGTATTCGGATATTTTTCGATAAGCTCCTTTGTTTTCCGTATAGAGTTTGCAATGGAATTACTCTTTGGGGCGGATGCAAGGTAAACTACAGAATGGGCAAGAAAGTATTCACCTTCGGGAATCCCTATATGTTCGAACGCATTCAGAAGAGCTGTAACTGTTTTAATTGCATCGGGATCCGCATTACCTATATCCTCCGAGGCAAATATCAAAAGTCTTCTGAATATAAATATCGGATCCTCACCGTATTTTAATAATCTGAAAAGCCAGTATAACGAAGCATCTATATCACTTCCTCTGATGCTTTTAATCAGGACACTTATCGTATTGTAATGTTCGGCTCCCTTTTTACTATAATAGGGGATGATATTTTTTAATAAATCATCTATATTACCTTTAATATTATTATTTATTATAAATTCAAGATATGAGATAGCAATCCTTGCGTCCCCGTTCGAATTATTTGCTATCTTTCGTAATAATTTCGTATCGAATCCTGAGCTTATTTTCCTGTTGATTTGCTTTAAAATTTCAAGGATTTCATTTTCCTTTAATGTAAAAAATCGATACAATTTTATTCTCGAAATAAGAGCATTATTGAGAGAATATGATGGATTCTCGGTTGTTGTTCCGATAAGTATTACGGAACCGTTCTCGATATGTGGTAGGAATGCATCCTGTTGCATCTTATTAAACCTGTGTATCTCATCCATAAATATGATTGTTTGAATACCGGTATCCCTGAACTGTTTGGAAGATGCATTAAGAAGAGGTTTTAATTCAGGCAGATTCGTAATGGCGGCATTGAGATGGTGATACTTTAATTTTGTTTTGGATTTAATTATTCTGACAAGTGATGTTTTTCCACTGCCAGGTGGTCCGTAAAAAATGGACGAATAAAGATTGTCCTCGGAAATCGCAATATACAACGGATTTCCTATTGTCAATATATGCACCTGCCCTATAAATTCGGATAGATCCTTTGGATTCATCTTATATGCAAGCGGTTCTTTTTCTTCTCTTATTTGATTAAATAAATTCATAATATAAAAAAATAGGGGTGTCAAAGACACCCCTAAATTAATGAAATTAATTTATAATGATATGTATTCGTTTTCTGAATAATCATCAGCATCTATACCAAGATGCGGATCTGTGTTTTCTCCACCTATACCATTACCGTTCCCATCGAGTTTCCATCCGTGAGTGCTTTCCAAATCGCGAGAGAAATAAAACTCATATGTTCCTGTAACCGTTGCGTTTGCAAGACTCAGATAGATTGTTTCTTTATCATTATCATATCTTGTTTCATAAGGAAGAACCAATCCGTTTGGAGTAATCATACGCATTCTGTCATTTGTGAATGTCTCTGCATTAATTGTATCCGAGAATACGATTTTAACCTCATTGCCACTCTGAGAAACACTATTTACTTCAAATGGTGTAGCATAAATGTCATTTCCGGGATCTCCTACTGTCATAAATCTGTAACTAATGTCGGGAATATCATCACCGTAATTGTAATCACCCCAGAGTACAGGGAGATTGTCCATTGTGTCCGAGAATTCCGTTGTTTTGAATGTAACTTTATAAATTGTTGCATAGTCAAGATTCGATGCGGGTCGAATTCCAATAAAGCTACCCATTTTCATAATAAGATCACATGTAACGGTAGTTCCCGTTTCTTCCTTTACAAGACTGAAATTAGCAAGGTTTACCTTCGATGTATCCAGCATATTTGTCGTAGACCATTCAAAATCCAATTCGATCCATGGCATTATAGATTGATTACCTCCTGTTGGCCAATACCATGTAATACTAAGGGGACCTGGTGTATAGAAATCAGAGCTACCTGTTCCTGTATATACATAAAGATCATAGTTATCATAAGGTATACCATCGGCTTTTCCATTACCATTACCATCTATCTGACCATTACCGATTGTTCTCAGGTTTGCTGATAATACGATTCTGTATGCCGCATCATTGGAAAATGTTCCTGCTATTATAATTCTTTTTAGTCCGGCATCATATGTAATCGTGAGATCATTTACGCTAGCTCCCGATGTTACCGATTCTATAGTAATGTTCGTTGAATTTACTGTTGCAGGATTAATATCTCCTCCGTTCATACCCGTGAAGTTTATAAATATTTCTCCTTCTATTTCGGTAGCAGTCGAAGGATCCAGGTCGGTAATCATTCCGTAATTACCCGGTGTTGAATTCGGTATGCCAATTATATAAGCAGCTTCCGTACCGTAATATTCTGCTCCCGGTGTAAGTGCACTCTCAGGTTTTCCGCAACCCGAAAATATAAATCCGACAAGAAGGATTATAAGCGGTATTGTATATAATATTTTCTTCATTATTATTTATCCTCCTTAAAAGTTAATGACTGCCTGGAGTTTCCAGTTACTCCAGTTTGTTATATTCGGTGCAAAACCCATAAAATCAATCGTTAGGTTCTTATTGGCTATAAAACTTAAACTATAATTATATGATGTTGAAGAATATATGCTGTATTCATTAACAACAACACCATCATCGACCGTATACGGTGAGTTTAAAACCTGATATGTTGTAGACCCATCACCATAAACCGTTGTGACATTTGTCGGTGTAATACTGTCAATTGTTTCTGTATATGTGTAATCGGGGATGTTAAGAGTATAGTTTGCGCCAAGTCTTGCTTTTAAATTATTTGTAATATTAAAAACAACGGCTACAGGGAAACTAAAAGCATAATCATTGCCAAGAATTTCATTTGAGAGTAGTACATCGTATGTTGCTGTCCTGACATAATCACTGGCTGTTTGTACACCGTCTCCATCATCGTATGTGTCTATGGCTATATAGTTGTAGTCATTGTGTTCGATCTTATTAAATATAGCATTCGAAAATCCAAAACCCATACCAAGATCGAGTTTTTCATTCATTTTAATTTGAGCTTTTGTATTGAAGTTTATATTTTTGTGATCCATCGAACCTGTAATCGTACCTGTTTCGGTTGTATCATTCTCGTCATGATATATCCCGACTGCCATTGTATGTTCTTCAAGCCAATTATAGTATCTGAATCCGTATGAATTATCTGCAATATTACCTGCAAAAGCCGAATAGCCAATATCCGTTTGTGTCTTTACATTTTCACTTAACCAGTAATATGCAGTGAAATTTACATTGTAATCGATACCTGAAATTGCAAGATTTCTATATATACTGTCGGACATATTGATTGCATCTGTAAATGACTGGGTCCATGGTGAAAAATCTTCTGTAGATTTATAGACAGCATTCATTACCGGTTTTAGGTTTGCAAAACCGACTCTTGCTACAAGACCGACTTTAAGGTTGTCACCGAGTTTATTAAATCCACCGAATGCAATTCTATGGTTATTCGTATTGTCCCATAGTGTGTCTATTGCATTCACATCCAATGTATAAATCAGGTCTCCCGTTATGAGGTTCGAATCTCTTTCGGTATAAACATAGTTGCCCATATTGGGATATATATCTGACATAGGCATAGAGTAGAAGTTACCCTGATTATATGAATATATCAATCCGAAGTTGATATTATCCGTTGCTTTGCCAAAACCTGCATATATACTTTTCTCATTGCTAATATATTCATCATACATATTGTATGTATAGAAATCGATTTCATCATAGTATCCGTTCATATCATTATCGATATAATCTTTACCTGTGATGTTGAAATCTAATTTTTCTTGATCAAGTCTATTGCTAATCAAAAACATAGGTGATATTCCGGCTATATCAAATTTCGAGCCGATAAGATAGGAACCATAGCCATAACTTTGGAATTGATTTTCATCGTTTGTTACAAGGTTAGATAAATTCGTATATAATCTTCCACCCTCTACAAATGTTATTTTGCCCGGGTTCATTATCAGATCTATGGCATCCGTATACAATCCAAATGTACTAAGAGATAAAAACGATTGGGGTGCAACCGTGTTAAAGAATGGATTATAATTGTCCAGCTCATAGCTCTGGTTCTGGTTCAATGCTGCAAATGTTGATGTTGCTACTAATGTTACCATTAGGAGCGTCATAATTAACTTCTTCATAAAGCCTCCTTTTGCTTTAATTGATGTAAACTAATTACTTTCAGTATAAAATATACAATATATAATAGTATCATGTCAAGTGTATTTGAGATTTAACCAAACTTTTCTTGTCCTGGGACCATCGAATTCCGCTAAAAATATTCCCTGCCAGGTTCCAAGAACGATATCCGAATTTTCGATACAAACAAAGATTTCATTACCTATCAGCGATGTCTTGATATGTGCATCGGAATTTCCTTCCATATGCGTATATCTGTCATTATAAGGAATTATATCCTTTAGTTTTTGTATTATGTCCGATTTTACAGATGGATCCGCATTTTCATTTATTGTGATTCCGCATGTTGTATGAGGAGAATAGATGAACAATATGCCGTTAGAAACGCTGGTAGATTTTACAAAATCCATTAGTAAAGGGGTTATATCGATTAATTCTTCTCTATTCGATGTTTTAATATCCAATATTTCCATCTAATTATTCATACCTCTATTGTTATGGTTTGTAATATGCGTAATCTCGATATATGATATCATTAAATCTCCTTCATATTTGGTGCCGAGGACGAGACTTGAACTCGTACAGGAGAATCTCCCACTAGCCCCTCAAGCTAGCGCGTCTACCAATTCCGCCA
>JAGLYS010000185.1 GCA_023132105.1 Caldifarciminota bacterium | reverse complement strand
AAATATCAATGGAATTAATTCAAAGGATTCATTGTATTTCTTATGCGAAAGGAAATTGAATTCCCTTATGGAGCTGAACAGATATATTGAAATGGATTCATTGAAATCCGACTCCTTATCCGTCGATTCACTTGTTAAAATAAATCTTAGAATTGCTGAAATATATGAATTTAATCTCAATAGATCCGCAAAAGCCAAAAATATGCTTTTAAAACTATATGACAAATATCCTGATTGTAATGAATTCAGTCATATATTATATAATCTTGGCTGGATTTATGAAAATATTTATGCGAATAACGATAGTGCGAATTTCTATTATAACAAATTAATTATTGGCTTTCCAAACAGTAAATATAGCAAATATTTGAAAGAGAATAGGAATAATGAGACGAATAAAATCCCAAATATTGAGCAATAAACGCCTTTCAAAGGAACTTCATTTAATTACTTTCACTTCCGAAAAAATCGAAGAGGATCTCCTGCCCGGTAATTTTCTACATATACTTGTATCAAGCTCTCTGGATCCCTTCTTAAGAAGACCTTTTAGTATCTTTGATATTTCAGAAGGTACAATCTCCGTTCTGTATAGAGTGATTGGGAAAGGAACCGGTATAATGAAAGATCTTTGTAAGGGTGATGAAATTGATATTATCGGACCTTTAGGGAATAGTTATCCAATAGATAATAGCAATAATATATATTGTATTGCAGGTGGCACAGGCATAGCTTCCATTCATTTTTTAATCGAATATATAAAGCAAAACCACCCAACCAAACAGATTACACTTTGCTGGGGAACAAAAACAATACATGAATTTATATTGATGAATGAATTTCGGTTGATTTCAGACAAAATTATTTTTTCTACGGAAGATGGAAGCTACGGAAACGAAGGTTTAATTACTGATTTTTTACCAATTTTTAAAGATAATTCGGTAATCTATGCATGTGGTCCTGATGGAATGTTACATATATTAAAGAAAAAACCTATTGACTTACCTATGTTTTTCTCCGTTGAAAAGAGAATGGCATGTGGTGTTGGCGTATGTTTGGGTTGTGCAGTAAAAATGAATAATGATACATACAAATATACATGCATTGATGGTCCTGTCTTTAATGCAAATGAATTGAAATATGAATAAACTTGCAATTAAAATAGGCAATTTGACATTCAACTCTCCAGTTATAGCTGCTTCCGGTACATTTGGTTTTGGACTTGAATACAAGGAAATTTTAAATCTCAATGATTTTGGAGCAATTATAACTAAGGGTATAACAACAAAGAGAAGAGAAGGAAACCCATTGCCAAGAATTATCGAAACACCATGTGGGCTTATAAACTCAATAGGTCTTGCAAATCCGGGTGTAGAGGAATTTATAAAACAATATGGTGATATTTACAAAATTTTTCCTACAAATGTAATAGTGAATGTAGCCGGGGATAATGCAAATGATTTTATCAATATAATCAAGAGAATAGAACATCTTAATGTTATCGGATATGAGCTGAATTTATCATGCCCGAATGTCAGCGATGGAGGAATGATACTTAGTGAGGATCCAAATGATGTTTATATATTAATAAAAACAATTCGTAATATAACTAATAAACTTATAATATCAAAACTGACACCTAATTTATGCAATACTACGGAACTTGCCAGGGCTTCCGAAGAAGCAGGATGTGATGCTATTTCACTTGTTAATACCTATCTCGGTATGAGTATAGATATTGAGACAGGATATTCGAGAATTGGTAAAGATTATGGTGGTTATTCAGGACCGGCGATTAAACCGATGGCTTTGAAACTCGTTTACGATGTATCGAATACCGTTGACATACCTATTATTGGAATTGGAGGGATATCATCGGGATCTGATGCGATAGAATTTCTAATCGCCGGAGCAAGTTTAATTCAGGTAGGTAGTATCATCTTCAGAAATCCTCAGATTGCTTTCGAAATCAACACATTTATAGAGAATTATATGGATAGAAAGTCAATAAATAACTTAAATGATATTATTGGAACATTTAAAGGGAGTATATAATGAAGAACAGACTTATTGTCGCTCTGGACAGGGGGAGTAAACAGGAAATATACAATATACTTTCTGAACTTGATGGCGTTGTTGCATACTATAAAGTCGGGATGCAGATTTTCACACTGCTTGGTCCGGACATTGTTTATGATATAAAAAACAGAGGCCATAAAGTGTTTCTCGATTTGAAATTCCATGACATACCGAACACCGTTGCCAATGGTATTATTTCAGCAATAGGTTTAGGTGTTGATATGCTCACCATTCACACACTTGGTGGGTTTGAAATGATGGAAACGGCAATGAAAGCTGCCTGGGAAGGGGATAAAAAGATGACAAATGTGATTGGCGTTACAATGCTTACAAGTCTAAGTGATGCTTTTCTTATGGATATTCTCGGGGTATATGATAAGACAATAAAAGAGATGGTTCTAATCCTTGCAAATTCAGCAAAAAGTGCGGGTCTTGACGGTGTAGTCGCATCTGTAAACGAAGTAAAGGAGATAAAAAGAGAACTTGGAAAGGAATTTATAGTTATTACACCCGGGATTAGACCTATCGGAGATAATATTTTTGATCAGGTTAGGGTATCTACACCAGAAGAGGCAATCAGGAATGGAAGTGATTACCTCGTTGTCGGCAGACCCATATTAGATGCAAAGGATAGAGCAAAAGCTGCAACGGAAATATTAGAACAGATGAATAAGGGAAAGAATAATGATAAATTATAGAAATTTATTAGATGATTTGGGGGCAGTAAAAAAAGGACATTTTGAACTCACTTCCGGACTACATAGTGAATACTACATCGAAAAATTCAGACTGCTTGAAAAACCCGAAATATCTACATTATTCTGTAAAGATATTGCAGATCATTTCAATAATGAAAATATAGAAACGGTAGCAGGTCCAACGACAGGTGGGATAATCATAGCTTATGATGTAGCAAATTATATTAAAAAGAGAGCGATTTATGCTGAAAAGGTTGATGGAAAAAGAGTTTTCAGAAGAGATTTTAAAATCACGAAAGGGGAAAGAATTCTTGTAGTGGATGATATATTAACTACAGGAGGTTCTATTGTTGAAACAGCGCAATCAGCAGAAGAAAAGGGAGGTATTATTGTTGGTCTTGCGGTATTTATAAATAGAAGTTCGGAATCCATAAGACTCCCCTACCCCCTTTATTCGGTTTATTCTATAGATATCGAGAAATATGCCAAGGAAGATTGCCCTCTATGCAGAAGAAATATACCTTTAACAATACCCGGCAGTAAAAATCTTTAAATGAATTATCTGAGATTGCTTTCTAACTGTAAGATATGTCCATGGAAATGCGGAGTCAATAGAACAGAGGGAGAAAAGGGGATTTGTGAGGCTTCCGGTGAAAATGTAAAGATAGCAAGTTTTAATATACATCATGGAGAAGAACCTCCTATATCCGGCTTGAAAGGTTCTGGAACTATTTTCTTTTCCGGATGCAATATGAAATGTGTTTATTGTCAAAATTATCCGATAAGTCAGTTTAAATATGGCAAAGAGAACACAATAGAGGAACTTTCGGATATTATGTTAAATCTTAAAAATGAGAATGCTCACAATATAAACCTGGTTACATGCAATCATTATATTCCTCAAATACTGGAGGCATTAAAGATTGTAAAAGAAAGGAATTTAAATATTCCTATTGTCTATAATTCGAGTGGTTTTGATTCACTGGAAACTATCAAACTAATAAAGGATTATGTAGATATATATCTTGTAGATATGAGGTATTCTAATGATGAGTATGCACTTAAATATTCAAAAGTCTATAACTATGTTGAAATCAATAGAAAAGCTGTAATTGAAATGTTTAATCAAAAAGGCAATTTGATTACTAATGATTACGGGGTTGCTCAAAAAGGAATAATTATCAGACTTCTTATTTTACCAAATAATATATCAGGCACAATAGAAACATTGAACTTCATCAAGGAAAATGTTGGGAACGAAGTCTATGTGAGTGTAATGGATCAATATTTCCCTACATATAAAGCTAAAGAAATCAATGAGTTAAACAGAAGAATAAATAAGCAAGAATATAAACA
The DNA here is from genome assembly GCA_023132105.1 of Caldifarciminota bacterium. Taxonomy (GTDB): domain Bacteria; phylum Hydrothermota; class 32-111; order QNBC01; family QNBC01; genus JAGLYS01. The sequence continues at coordinate 6,696 of JAGLYS010000185.1, read as the reverse complement.
GGTAGTCGATACGGTTAATAATCTTGGTTTTAATAATGGATGGATACAAAAATCGCTTAGTGAGAGGTATGTATGATTAAAATTGAAATAATAACGAGAGATGGCATAAAGAATCATGATGAAGAGAAAATCAAATCGAATTTACCTTTCATAGGCATTAAAGATAATCCGGATATAAGATTCAAGAAATGCTATTACTTTTCACTTGATAATAATGAAATTGTCAATAGAATTGTTAAAGAGATTATTATTGATCCTATAATCGAAGAATATACTATTGTTAATAACACGGATTATCCATTAAATGTTGTAGAATATGGCTATATGACCGGAGTAATGGATCCTGTTATTTTAACATTAAATGATGCTATCGAACGACTTGGCATAATCTTTAAAGGTGATATTATCAGAACATTCAGAGTGGAATTTAGTAAAAATTACGAAAAAGAGGATATAGATTATATTGCAAAAAAATTACTTATAAATGGGACTGTTCAATATAGACTCAATACTTATCCGACATTTAAGAAAGGGAAAGAATTTGAATTTAAACTTATTGAAATTGATATTGCAAATATTGGTGATGATAATCTTATGGATTTGAGTAATAAAATGGTTTTATCTCTAAATATAAATGAAATGAAAGAAATACAAAAATATTATAATAAATTAAACAGAAAACCAACGGATATCGAGCTTGAAACAATTGCACAAACATGGAGTGAACATTGCAAACATAAGACATTAAATGGTAATATTGATTTTGAAGGTGAAAATATTAATGGTTTATTAAAAAGCACGATATTTAAAGCAACCAAAGAGAGCAAAAGAGATTTTTTAGTTTCCGTTTTCAAGGATAACGCAGGAATAATTAAATTCGATGATAAAAACCATATTTGTTTCAAGGTAGAGACACACAATCATCCATCAGCTCTCGAACCATACGGAGGAGCGGAAACAGGAATTGGTGGAGTAGTTAGGGACATAATGGGAACAGGTAAAGGAGCAAAACCGATAGCAAATACAGATGTCTTTTGCTTTGCGAATCCGGATTATCCCCATACTGAAATACCGATAGGTATTCTTCACCCTAAGAGAATTGCTATGGGTGTGGTTGCAGGTGTTAGAGATTATGGTAACAGAATGGGAATCCCCACCGTTAATGGATCAATTCATTTTCATAATGATTATCTCGGTAACCCTGTTGTATTTTGCGGTTCGATTGGAATAATGCCCGTGGGAACAGAGACAAAACATTCGAGTCCCGGGGAAAAAATAGTTGTTATTGGCGGGAGAACAGGTAAAGATGGTATTCATGGTGCAACATTCTCATCTATATCGTTAAATGATGAGTCCGAAGCGATTAGCTCTAATGCTGTGCAAATTGGGAATGCTATTACAGAGAAGAAAATGCTTGATGCTTTACTTGAAGCAAGGGATAAGAATCTCTATACGGCGATAACCGACTGTGGAGCCGGTGGATTATCATCCGCTATAGGAGAAATGGGAGAAAATACCGGTGCCTTTGTTGAACTTTCGGATGTATTATTAAAATACAAAGGTTTGACTTATACCGAAATATGGATATCCGAAGCTCAGGAACGAATGGTGATTTCAGTTAAACCGGAAAATATCAATAAAATTAGGGATGTATTTAAGAAATATAATGTAGAGTATGCGGAAATAGGAGAATTTACAAATGGTAAGAATTTAGTATTGTTTTATAAATGCAATAAAGTTCTTGAACTCGATATGGAATTTCTTCATAACGGATTGCCCAAACCAAATAAGAAAGCTATATATAAGAAAAGAGAGCAGAACAAAGTAAATCATAAGATAAATAATTTAAAATCCACCTTCATATCTGTACTCAATAACTGGACAATTGCAAGTAAGGAATGGGTTATAAGGCAGTATGATCATGAGGTTCAGGGAAGAACAGTTGGAAAACCACTGATTGGAGAAAAGCAGGATGCCCCAAGTGATGCAGCTGTTATAAAACCGGAATATGATTCATTAAAGGGTATTGTTATATCGAATGGCATTAATGTTCGGTATGGAATAACAGATCCATATAAAATGGCACTTTGTGCTATTGACGAAGCAATTAGAAATCTTGTATGTGTAGGAGGAAACCCTGATTATACAGCAATTCTTGATAATTATAGTTTCGGGAATCCCGATAAACCCGAGATACTTGGTGATATTGTTATGGCTTCAAAAGGACTTTATGATGCAGCGAAATCATTTGATACCCCCTTTATCTCAGGTAAGGATAGTTTATACAATGAGTTCAAATTGAAAGATAAGACAATTAATATTCCCCCCACAATCCTGATCTCGGCTCTTTCGGTTATAGATGATGTTCAATTGACAATTACATCGGACATAAAATCTTCCAAAAATCCTGTTTATTTAATAGGGAATACTCATAATGAATTAGGCGGATCTATTCTTTATGATGTTCTTGGTATATCCGGAGGGATTGTTCCGAATGTTGATGTCCCGATGGCTCAAAAAATATATAGAACGGTATTCCGAATGATACAAAACGGTTATATTGTTTCAGCCCATGACTCAAGTGAAGGTGGTATCTCTATTGCAGCTACAGAAATGGCAATAGGTGGGAGATTCGGATTGGATTTTGATCTTTCTAATATTCCTTTTGATGATGAACAGGATTTTGAAACTATTTTATTTTCCGAATCAACATCAAGAATACTTGTTGAGGTAAAGAGCAATATGGAGGATGATTTTATTAATACTATAAGAGATATTTCATATTGTAAATTAGGTTATGCAACTTTCGATAGATTGATAAGATTCAAATATAAAGATAAATTGCTCGAAATAGATTTAACGGAAATCATAGAAAGTTGGAAAAGTGCATTAAGGTGGTAAAATGAAAATAAATGTATCTCTATTATATACAGAAGGAACAAATTGTAATCTTGAAACTGAAAATGCATTTAGAAAAGTAGGAGCATCCGTCGAAACAAAAATTCTCAGTGAAGTAATAAGAAAGAATGAGAACTTTGACAAATCTCATATAATTGTAATCCCGGGAGGGTTTTCTTATGGAGATGACATTTCAGCAGGCAAAGTATTTGCTGATTTACTAATACACTACAAGAGAGATGATATTAACAGGTTTCTTAATAGTGGTAAATTAATAATAGGTATATGCAATGGATTTCAGGTTCTTGTTAAATCAGGACTATTACCAAACATCGATGGCAATGAAAATGTTGAAGTTACTCTTGCCTTTAATGATTCCGGGACTTTTATAGATAAATGGGTAAATTTGAAGGTTAATAATAATTCGGTATCTAAATTTATTAATCATAGTCTCCCCGACACTATTGAACTCCCGATTGCTCATGCTGAGGGTAAATTTGTTGCGAATAAGAGAATAATCAAATCCCTTAACGATAATAGACAAATAGTTTTTCAATATTGCGATAAAAAGGGCAATATAACAGATAAGTCAAATCCAAATGGTTCTTATTCAAACATCGCAGGGATCTGTGATATATCCGGACAAATCCTTGGTTTAATGCCCCATCCCGAAAGATATGTTGAAATTTATCAATATCCCTCATGGCAAAGAAAACACTTTTCAGGTGATAGTATTGGGATACTCATATTTAATAATGCGGTAAAATATGTAAGGGAAAATCTATAGATTATTTATCATTCTTTTAGTATATTATGGAGGAAATATGAAAATTACAATTATTTATGATAATACGGTATATAATAGGGCATTAAAAGCCGATTGGGGGTTTTCTTGTCTTGTAGAAGTTGAAAATACTCCGAAAATGCTTTTTGATACAGGTGCAAATGGTGCAATATTACTTTCCAATATGAAGAATCTTAATATCGATCCTTTATCCATTGAGGAAATATTTATTTCTCATTCACATTATGATCATACCGGTGGTTTATCTGAATTTTTGAATGTGAATAACAATATTAATCTTTATGTTCCCCCGATATTCAAAGGTTGTTATAGTGCTAAAGAGGTAACTTCTTTAAGTAGGCCTACTGCAATACATAATAATATCTATTCAACGGGAGAACTGGACAACATAGAACAATCTTTGATTATTAGTACTGATAGAGGTTTGGTTCTTATCGTTGGATGTTCACATCCTAAAATGTCACACATTCTTGATACGGCATCACAATACGGACAGATATATGCCATAATCGGTGGAATGCATGGTTTCAAAGATTTTGACCTATTTAAAGATATGGAATTAATCTGCCCCACACATTGTACTGAATTTATTAAAGAGATAAAATCATTATATCCTGATGCTTATACCGAGGGTGGAGCAGGAAGGATAATAGAATTATAGATACAGTTACAAGTAACAAGAAATCGTAAATCGTAAACCGAATTTTGATAATTGTAGGGGCAGGCCCCTGTATATGCTCTATTTCTATTAGTGTAAGTGTAGGGGCACGATGCATCGTGCCCTAATTCGTGTAATTTAATCAATAAATTATTCCCCTCTCTTTTCGGCTGGCGTCTGGTTTCTGACGTCTGATGTCTATTCCCAGTTCTTCGTGGCTATTCTCTCTCTCCCCTCCTTTGTGTAATTCGCCCTAATTAGTGTAATTAAGGTAAAAAAATGTTCTCTTCTCTTAGTGAAATTCGTGAATTAGTGGTGGTTCTCTCCCTTTCCCTTCCCCCTCAGCAAACCATTAAACTACCTTTATATATATTTTTTAACTATATCAATAACCTCGGGAAAATCTATTCCTAGTTTTTTCAGATGTTCGATTGTAGGCACACCATTCGATGTCCAACCTCTTCTCTCGTAAGTTGCATCTATTAACTTTTCATACTGATCTTCACGATATTTACGTGTAATAACTAATTTTTCTTCCGTTGATTTTCCTTCCGGATCAATGCCTACATTTTCTTTCATCTGCTTATCATAACGTTCCCTGCGTGATTCATACTCTTCAATTGTGACAGGTCCAGCGGAACGATATGGTATTGCATCATCATTTCTAAGTCCATGCCCCATTTTTATATTGAATACCCTCTGAAAATTATAAACCCTTTCGGATTGAAGAATTAATTCCTTTTTATCAATATTCTGTCCTGTTATTGCATTAAAAAGCTCTACATAATTTTGAACATGTTCAGGTACCTTTGCCGGCTCTGATGTTTCGGCATTATTAGCAGGTTCTACATCATTCCAGGGTAGTTTACAAAGCCCTTGTAATCCAAACCATGTTCTAAACATTGGGAAGTAGTGAAGTGCTTCCGCTTTATCTTCGAATGTAGGAATCAATCCCTGAACCATATCCATAAATATGAGCCAAGCTTCATCATGCTGCGGACCTTTTAATGCCAGACCATAACCACCCTGCATAGCTAACGATTCCTTTGTTATATATTCGGAATATTCAAGACCTTTTGCTTCCATTCCTATATCGTCCATAAATTTCCTGTCTGCACCAAAATTTTTCTCGAAGTAATCTTTCATTTTCCTGATACCTTTTCCGGAGATGAGTCCAAACCCTTCTCCACGAGCTATCTGGTGTAACATCTCAAGTGCTGAATCCGCATTACCCCATGTAAAATCAAGTCCTCCTGTTCTCTCTCTGTTTAAAATTCCATTTTCCCAGCACTCCATTATAAACGCAGTCATTGTACCGAATGAAATTGTATCCAAACCATATGTATCACAATAAAAGTTTATTTCAATAGTATCTTCAGGATCAAAAATACCGATATTTGAGCCACATCCGGCAAGTGTTTCGTATTCGGGACCTTCTACTACCACTTTTTCCCCTTTATATGGACCTGTTCTGAGTTCGAAATTGTCAACTGCTTTTGCACAGGACATTGTACATCCGATCCAGCATCCATCCGGATGGTTATGAGCAAAGTATTTATAATAAACATCTGAAGAAATTTTATATGCATCTTTATGGCTTCCGAACTTATAATTCATAGTAGGTAATAAATCATATTCATTCATTATTTCGGAAAGATGAGCCGTTCCCACTTTTCTCATTTTACATTGAGAATCATCCAGTTTAATAATCTCTTTACTAAGTTTTATTCCGACTTCTCTCATTTTCTTAGGGTCAGCTGAATGATTCGAATCAGCACTTAAACTCGAATACTTAACTATTAGCCCTTTTAATTTTTTATCTCTGAATACTGTTCCTATGCCACCTCTACCTGCTTGCTTCAAACGGGCTGTTTTCTTCCCTTTATCATACCATGAAAAGTTCAGACAACCTATGTATCCATGGTCAGAACCTCGTCCGGCAGATACTGTTGATATGTTTTTTTTTCCATTTTCATCGTCTGCATACATTTCCGTAAGCTGTTCGGATATGATATGACTATCTATAGCTTCATCCGGAGCTTCGATTATTTGTACAATGCCTTTGTCGCCATCTATAAGAATTATGATTTCCTTATCCGATTTTCCTTGGATTTCAAGTGCATCAAAACCTGAAAATTTAATATATGGTCCGAAATAACCTCCTACATTACTATCGATTGGGATATCTGTCGTTGGTGATATACTTGTAACAAGTGATTTTCCCGAACCTGCATAATTTATATTTCCTCCTATCGGTCCTGTTGCTATATTAATTTCATTCTCAGGTGAATTCCATTTTGTATTCTCATTAACCGCATCCCATAATAGTTTTAAA
>JAGLYS010000184.1 GCA_023132105.1 Caldifarciminota bacterium | reverse complement strand
ATTCGTGAATTAGTGGTAGTTTTTTTCTCCATTCTCGACTGGTGTCTGATGTCTACTATCTATTATTCGTGGCTATTCCCTCTCTCTCCCCTCATTTCCCTACGGATGTATTGTCTTGACTAACTGAACTATGAAATCCGGCGGATGTAACATCCCTTTCCTTACCATAACAAACATATTCATGGATAAGCTTAAAATAAAGTGAGATATTACTGCAGGATATATCGATCTGAAATATACCGTTAAATAACCAAGCATAATTCCTCCGAATATCGAACTATAAACTTCTATCTGTGGTTTTCCATAATGTGCAAGAGAAAATATTACCGTACTTATTATAACAGCTAAAAATAGATTGACTTTATTCCTGAGAATAGGGATTAAAAATCCTCTGAACAAAAATTCCCATGCAAACATAAATACAAAAAAACCTATTTCATAATATATAATTTCGTAATTCCTATGAATATATCGTCTATATAACGGGTATGTTCTTAAAAAATCTCTCCTTCCCGAAAGATATAATGTTGCAAAGAATATGAAAACAGTTAATATTACTAAAACAGGCACCCATAATTTCCATCTACCCATTTTCAAATAGAAAGTTTTAAATTGTTTATATCGTTGCAACAACATTAATGTATAAATTACAGCCACTATAGTGGGTATAAGTAAAACAAGATTATCCATCTTTCCATTCTTAAAAAGTAAAATAATAAATAGATTTAAAATTAGAAAAGCAAATGTTATATACCCTATCTTTCTATCTATTTGATATTTGATAAGATCATAAATAAAAACAGGAAAAATAAAAAAAACAGTTAAGGACTCACACATCCATACAAGAGGAGGATGCCAGAGCATTTTTTTCATTGCGAAAATTATAGCAAATGATAAATATATAAGAACAATACCAATAGCTGTTGATTCTTTATCCTTAATCATCGGATTCATTAACCTCCCGATATGTAAGGGGTTATAACGATATCATCCTCATTGTTGACCTTTGTATCTTTTTTAATCGCTTTCCCGCCTTTTGCAACGATAAATACATGATTCTGAGGAATCTTTAATATATCTATTATTTCTTTAACAGTCTTTTCAGAATCGATTTCCAGTTCAACTATACTTTTGTTATCCGTAAAATTCCTCAATCCGCCGAATATCTTGATTTTCATTTAATAACGGAATTACCTTAAATTTAAAATGTAATTAAATCCGACAATCAAATTATGATTTTTATTTATTTGATATATATCACCTAACATAAGTTTGAAATTCATTTTATTTATGCTGTATTCCACTTCTAACTGAGGTATATAATAATATTTAATATTTCCTGACAGAAAATTATTTGTAGGGAAATCTTCCTCATGAAATCCCCCTCCGGATGGCCATGTCGTATCGATTGTCCCCTCCCCTTTTCTCTTGAAATAATTTATCAATGTTATCGAAAAATTAGGAAATTTCCTGTTAATCTCAAAATATATTCTATCGAAATCATTTCCCTCTTCAGTCCCTATTGGAAAATCGTATGCCAGATAACGACCGGCAGGTGCATAGAGCCCATATATCCACCTTGATGCAATCGAATATTCCCAATGTATATTTGTATTTAAAACGCTGAACTTATGACCGAATATAAATGCCAAATGATTAGGTTCATTCATATCACCCGGTGGATTATCATATTGAAAATCATCTATAAGCAATTCAAGATAAAAATTATGATCCTTGATATTATGACTGACAGTCAAATCCCAAAAAACATTAGTTGGCGTATATAAATTATCATCCGATTGATTCCACTGACAGACATAATACACATTCAAAGGATTGAAATATTGTATCGGGAAATCCTCTCCCT
>JAGLYS010000183.1 GCA_023132105.1 Caldifarciminota bacterium | reverse complement strand
GCAGACAGGTCGTTTCACTTCTCGAAATGACAATGATAGGATTAGTGAAACTAGTTAATATGTCTATACCACTTGCCAATTTGTTTTTACCCTATCCTTCAATTTATTAAAATAATTTCCCTATAATAATGATTATACATAATGAAGCTATGAGAAGTGTAATCACAGATGGCAATAAGATTTTGTATATATCTTTGAAATTCGCTTTATAGTATTCCTTTGTTAAAATCAGGCAAAGATGGAAAGGTGACAATAAAACACCGGAAAAGCCTGCGATAAATGTTAGAGCAAGTAATGAATATTTAATATTATCTCCTGTTCCAATAATCGAACAGAGTAACGGGAATGCAATCCCGACAAAACCAACTGTAATGCCCGTCAAAACCCCCATTATAAAAGGTAAAAGTGTAATAACAGAATACTTTGCAATTAGAGATAGTTTTGTAATATCCCCTATATATCCCATAAATCCGCTATCATTTATAGCTGTTTTGAACAGCATTATTGCAAGCAATAACACAATTGTGTTTATATTGAAGCTCTTCTTTGCTATTTCAATGAATTTTTCTCTTACTTTACTATATATAATCATATCGATAATCAATACAGATGCAAGAACAATTACAATATCAATCTTAAATACAAGAAGAGTAATTATTATAAAGAATATATACCATGATGATTTAAGAAAACTTTTTAAGTATCTCCCTTTAATAATCTTATAATCAACAAATATTAAATTTCTTGTGAATATATAACCAACCAATACCATTAAAGGTGTGAATATCCATAGGTGAACTGTAATATCGAATATTTTAATGTTAAATATGGAACCAATCAATATAATTCCAGGATACAAAGGCCAAAAGAATTCCCATATATGTCTATTCCAATAGTTGAAATATGTTAAAACAGCTGGTTTAGCTTTTTTTGCATCTATAACATTCTTTACCATTGGCGCTGAGAATAAAGCGCCACCCGGCATTGGTATAAGACCGATAAATGCAGGTAAAAATATCGCTGCCAGTCGTTTATTCCTTAAGCTATGAATTATAGAATTTACAAGTGCTTTGGTATTACCTGTAATTTCCATTATACTACTTAATATCAGGATAAAATAAACAGACAGAACTAATCGCCATGTTTCCCAGCTTGATAAAGTTTTAAAGATTGTTCTACCAATATTCGCCCAACCGTAAAAGAACATTAGTATAAATGATACCGTTGTGATTAGAAATGCAATTCCAATCTTTACCTTAAATCTCATTAGTATAATGAGTATTATAAATATAGTTAGAATCTTTATTATAACTAAAATATTCATATTGTTTAATTTAACATATTACTTCATAAGCATGCTTATATGTATGTATATTGCGACACTTATATATCATTTATTACCCCAATACAATCCCCTGCTTTAACATTTCCCCCTTTTAGAACATGTGTAAATATTCCTTTTCGGGATACGATATATCTTCTGCCATCGTCTACAAATTCCTTTTTGCCAATTGATTCTATTTCAAGAATTACATCATTAATCCTTATTTTTTTACCCGGGGTAATCATAAATATAGGTATACCTACAATAGTAATATTTTCAGTGAATTTACCTCTTACAACATCAATCATTTTGTTACCCGGAACATATTTCAATGTTTCGACAGCAAACAAGCTAACCTGTTTCGTCTTACCACCTGCATGAACATCATCTTTAATACCAAAATTCTCAATTATTGTGACTGAATCTACGGGAATTTTATCATCCCCCTTTATAGAACTTATTGCCAAATTGAGTATTTTCCCTTCTGCTATCACTTCAGGTTTCCATTTACCACTTCTTCCTCCGCTTTTTTCTATTAAAGATATCTCCCCAATTCTTATCCCTTTTTCTATTCCTTTACACATATCATAAATAGTGAGTGCTGCTGAAGAAACAGCTTGCATTGCTTCCATTTCGACACCGGTTTTTCCCATTGTCTTTACCTCGGATATTATTTCAATCGATGCTTCCTCTTTATTTATATTATATGTTAAATCAACACTTGTTATAAGTATCGGATGACATAACGGTATTAGTTGATATGTGTTTTTTGCTGCCATAATGCCTGCAATCTGAGCTATCTGCAATACATCCCCCTTCTTTACTTCATCATCTATTACTTTATCAAGTGTATCTCTACTCATAAACACATATCCATGAGCTCTTGCAATCCTATTTGTATCGTCTTTCTGCCCTATATCAACCATTTTCCCTCTCCCCTCTTTATTCATATGTGAAAACATATTATCCTCCGATTTTTCTCATCTCTATATTGGAATTACCATCCGTTAAATGATGCTTTAACGGTTTATCATCTATAGCTTTAATCAAAACATCCGTTATATCTTCCCTTTTATGACCTCTTCTTACAACATTCCTTATATCGTAACCAATGTTTGAAGCAAGACATGGCTTAACGATACCATTTGATGTTATTCTGATTCGATTGCAGCTCGAACAAAATGGTGTAGATACAGCTGATATTATACCCATATATATACCAATAGATTTAATATTAATATATTTCGCCGGTCCATCCCCTACTACATAATCGGTTTCCTCAATAGGACCAAATTCACTCTCTATTAATTCAATCATTCTTCCGGATGATACAAATGAACCTTCGGATAAATTTATACATGAATCCAATGGCATATATTCAATAAATCTGATACTTACCCCCATAGTCTTAGAGTATCTTATCAACTCTTTAATTTCATCGACATTCCCTTTTTGCAAGACAACATTAAGTCTAATATCAAGACCGATATTTAGAGCCTTCTCTATACCACTGAGAACATCGTTAAGATTACCGTTCCTTGTTATTAATCTGTATTTCTTTGTATCAAGTGTATCAAGACTTACATTAATACTATCAATTCCCTTTTCCTTTAATTCTTCGGCATATTTGTTTAGTAATATCCCATTTGTTGTCATTGTTACTCTCTTAATCCCTTTTATCTCTTTCAGTAAACCAACTAATTTAGGTGCTCCTTTTCTAACAAGTGGTTCACCGCCTGTTATCCTTACGCTTGAAAATCCAATTTCAGTGGCAGAATCAACAATTTCAGAGATCTCTTCGAATCTTAATATATCTTTGTGTGGAATATAATTAACAATTCCATTAGGCATGCAGTAGATACACCTCAGATTACATCTATCTGTTATGGATATCCTTAAATAGTAAATATCACGACCATACCTATCCCTCATAAACTATCTCTCCGATATTTTTTGTATCATATCCTCTACTTATAATATTTCTCCCAAATCCATCCTCTTTTAATATATCAATTATCTTGTAAAATCTGTCATCTTTCTTAAAATCATTGGAGAAATAGAGATCGTAATTTTCTATAAATATCGGTATAAACTCAAGACCAAGCATATCAGCTATCAATTCGATTGCAATTGCAGCATCAGCTAATTCTTCTTTAACCATATATCCCGCATCGATATGTTTTGAAACAACATTATCATACCCGTTTATATCAGAAACCTCTATATCCGATTCTTGCAATAGATAATCAAACATAAGTCTTGTGCCAGCTCCATTCTGTCTATTTACATATCTCGCCTTTTTTATTTTAATATCTTTTACAGATTGAATATTCAGCGGATTGCCCTTTTTTACAATTATACCTTGCGATCTATTTGCAAGATGCACTAATATCCCCTCTCCACCAAGATATTTCTTAACAAATGATATATTATATGTTCCGGATAAAGAATCAAAAAGGTGCATACCTGAAATATGACACTTACCTTTTTGCATGGCATAAATACCACCCATACTACCTTTATTGCTTATAAACATCTTTATCCTATGTTTTTCGAAAAGTTTGTTGCCCAATTCCCCTATTAAAGGATCATTTGAACCGACAAATAAAAGATTTTTCTTTATTTCATAAGAGGTTTTATCTGTAAAAACAATTACCTCTTCCCCTTCTTCCACCCCCTCATCTCTTATATCTATAATAAAATATCCTGTAGAATTTATGCCACTATAAAGATTACTTGAACCAGTCTTTACAGGATAAGCAAGGAATTTCCCCTTATTATATATTATATTTGTATTATAATAGTGTTTTTCTCCTATTTTAGATGAAACCTTATTAATTAACATGGCAGATATAAGGTTGTTTTCTCTATAATTATAAATTCTTTTAAATATTTCTCCAATAAAGATCTTTAAATTTATATCACAGGCATAAGGGAATCCGGGAAGTCCTATAAACAACTTTTCTTTGATACTTCCCAATATAACAGGTTTCCCCGGTCTTATATTAGTTCCATGAACAATCAACTCACCAATATCATTCAGTACTGAAGATGTATAATCCTTACTCCCATGTGATGAACCGGCACTAACAATTATAATATCATATTTCTCTAAACTTTTTTCGATTGCTTTTTTGATATCATGTTCATTGTCATTAATACAATCATAAATATCTATCTCCCCTCCCCATTTTAAAATATAACCCTCAACTATGGCACTATTCGATTCTAATATCTTACTTTTTTCATTAATATCATTTGTTATCTCATCCCCCGTTGGAATAAATACCAATTTTAATTTTCTTTTTACATCTATATTACTGATTCCGGCTGCAATAAGTAAAGAAATATGTTCGGGCGTCAAATATTCTCCATTATAAAATACTACATCACCCTGGTGAATATCTTCACCTACCATTCTAACATTATCTCCTATTGAAATTCCTTTTCTGATTCTCACATGATTATTATCTATTTCTTCTACATTCTCAATCATTATAACAGCATTGAATAGTCCGGGAAGTTTATCCCCAGTATTTATATATCGAAAATCCTTTTCCGATTCAAGAATTATCGGAGATACCTCGCGTGCTGAATATGTATTTTGTGCTCTTACTGCAATTCCATCAAAAGCTGATGTTGAAAAAGGGGGAATGTTTCTTTTTGAATAAACTGGTTTACTTAGTGTTTTAAAATACGCGTCTTTTACACCTATATTTTCAGAGGAAATGTACTTATCTGCAAATATATCTATCTTTTCATACCATAAATCGAGAGCTTTTTCAATATCGGTTATTTTTAAATATTTAGTCCTTTTCATTATTTTACACTATAATATTCCACAAATTCCCCTTTATATAACCCCTCTTTATCATAAGGTACGACAATAATACCATCGGCTTTACAAAGGGATGAAATCATTCCGGACTGGCTATATATAGGATAGGCTAATCCGTCGGATAATTTAATAGTATAATAATGTTCGATCCCGGGTTTTGAGGGAATATCTTCTCCAATTTCAACTATTCTCAAATTGTTTTCATAAATCCTATCCATCCCTGCGATGTATTTTATTATAGGTAAAATAACAAATCTTGTAGAGATATAAGATGATACAGGATGTCCC